>CALDGT010001017.1 GCA_937942935.1 uncultured Chloroflexota bacterium
GCAAGCCAAACAATTGAACCCACAAGAGCGCGATGAATTGGTATGGGAATTATTGGCGCTTCAGATGGGCGATACCATCCCCAAATCACAACCGAAAACGGGCGCGGAATTGGTGGCGTGGCTTAATGCCAATGAGCCAATTGAATTGGTAGATGCCGATATTGAAGACCCCGTAGAATGGGTGAAAGCACAACGGCGCAAACGCGATGACCGCCTAAAGCCCTATTGGGATGGCGATAAATAATGATTGAGTTGCTCGATTCGACGGTGATTATTCATTTGTTACGTCGCTATCCGCCTGCGATGGTATGGTTTGATGCGTCAAAAAATTATTCCATTTCGTCAATTACATGGATGGAAGTGATGATAGGTGTCACTAGCAAACAAAATATGATATACACGCGCACATTTTTAGGTGGGTTTGACGTGATTTACCTAACACCATATGACCAATATTGGGCGCAGACACAAATAGAACGTCTACGCTTTAGCCACCATATTGATATGAATGATTGTATGGTAGCATCGGTGGCACATCGGTTACAAGTTCCCCTTTATACCCATAACTTAAAAGATATGAGTCCACTTTTAGGGAATTTAGCCATTCGCCCATATTCATAACCATGTATATTTAGTGTGATTGTAACATTTTGGCGGATATTGTGCAAAAACGGGGATTGTGCGAATTGAACGGGATTTATCATCATACATTCTGATGGGTAGGATGTAGGGTGGGTGCTGTTCCCCCCCAAAAAAAATTTTTATAGACAAATTCCTCATAGTGATAGGCGCTATTTGGGAACTTTATGGCGTAATGATTCGTTATAGATGAGGCATCTGTATGGTTCATACCGATGCTCTGTTTATATTGGCAACACAAGGAAGGCATATATGGCTACCGACACCATCCAAATCAATTATGAGGCGATTCATGCAATCACCAAACGATTACTCGATTTACAAGACCGTCAACAAACCATGAGGCACGACCTCAGTCACTTGCTCGACTCATTACAACACACAGGCTGGTCTGGCAAAGCCGCCGATAAGATGATTAGAGAAATGACGGATACTATCTTTCCTAGCCTTAAACAGCTCGAAAATGTGCTAGAAAAAACCAGCGACTCTCTCAAACAGGTCGCATCAGTAATACGCACAGGCGAAGAAGAGGCGGGCAAATTATTTCGTGTGCAGGGTAGCGCCCCAAACGGATTTGATATGGGCAAGTTGGTCGGTGAAGCCATTAAGGACGTCCTTAAACCCAGCTTTTTATCTGCCCATGTGACGGGAGAAGGATGGACATTCACAAGGCATCCCGGATTCATGGAAAATGAATTTCTGGTACAGCAATCTGGCGCATGTATGCTCTATGGACCGATGAATCTGTTGGTGCAAAGTGGCATTGATATTTCTCAGGCAGAAGCCGACCAAATTTATAACGACCTATCGGCTAAATATCAGATAATCGACAATTTTCCCCTAGAAGCCGTCCATGATATATTCGCCCAATATGGGGTTGATTATGAATATGGCACTTTTAAGGAGCGCGTTTTAGGAGCAGACTTTTCCCCGTTATTAGGGGCAGATGAAGCCGCCGCAGAAGCATTTTTAGTGGAGCAAATCTCACAAGGGAAATCGGTATTTGTGACATCAGGGACAGACGATATATTTGGGGCAAACCTAAAGGGGGAGCCAGATGCGGGACATGCCTATACAATTGTGGGGGTTCAACAAGACGGAACAGGGAAAGTGACCAATGTTTTAGCGGTCACCAATTGGAAAATCGAACCCTATCGGCAAATTCCGATGGATGTTTTTATGAAAGATTGGATGGATCTAATGCAGGGAGAATATTTCATCGTTAAATAGTGGCATGGTGGCACATACGCCTATCGCAAACGGTGGCACATACGCTGTCGCTAGTGCCACCCTACCAGACACTCGGATTTTAGGGATCAAAAAATAATCCAATGTCCCCCACAAAATCGG
>CALDGT010001018.1 GCA_937942935.1 uncultured Chloroflexota bacterium
CATTGGGTTTTATCATGCTTATACATTTGAGGCGCTTGGCGGGATGTATGCGGCGATTTTGTTGAGTAGCAATGTGAATTTTGTCTATGAATTAGAATTGTATGTCATGGAACGGATTGTCGCCAGCATAACAGTAGATGGCGAGCCGATTGCGCCCGATTTTATCCCGATGCCGTATGCTAACCTTGAGATATTGAACCGCCCCATTCCCGCGCTGTATCCGACAGAAAACCTGAATCGGGATAGGCTGATTTTGGCGAATAACCTCACCATCCAATTCCAATATCCAACCGATTGGGCGAGGGCATGGGTTGATGCGCGATATTATTATTCAAGCGGATTGGTTTTCGCCTCTAGCCAAGCCTTACTCGATAGATATGTGACTTTGCATGGTTGGGGTGACTTAGATGACCTCAATCTTGCCGATGATGAGGTGATATTGATTATTAACCCGACTCAGTTTTATCCGATGAGCCAGTTTGAATCGGTGTTGGATAATTATCTCAATATCACCCTGTATAAAATTGTGCTTCGGGCAAATTATCCCGATTTACCCACCAAGCGATATTATATCCCCATCCGTTATTATCTGTTTCCCAAAGAAACATTTTATATCCTCACCCAAGCGGGCGATTGGGCAATCGAAATAATGGGCATGGCTGGCGATTATGATGAGGCAGAGTCGGTCATTTTTGCCATACTCAATTCGATGACCCCGATTGCGCCATGAGGGTACAGATGGCGTAGGGCAGGCGGTTGTTGGCATAAAGGACTATTTCAGCGTACTATATAGGAAGAGATATTCATCATAAAGGAGATTTTTTATGCGCCGATTTGTTTGGATTATCGTCATCGTTTTGTTGGTCGCGCCGATGATGGGCGCCTCTGCACAATCGTCTGTTTGTCCGCCCCAATTAGTCGAATCTGCAAATCGGCTCATTGACCAAGCGCGGGGAGCAATCGCCAATGGTCAATACGACACCGCCGATGCGCTCCTCGCCGCCGCCCAAGAATTGCTCTTCCCGTGTGAAGGTATTGCCACGACACCGTATCCAACCCCAACCCTCCCCAGAGGCACAGCCGAAATCCCCACACCATTCCCAACCCCCACTCAATTGGCATCTTTCCCAACGGTGTATGAGGGGGCAACAGAGGTAAATACCGTGATTACCACACTCGGCACATTTAATGACGATGTGCGCGGCGTAGATTATTCTCCCAATGGTTTTTATGCCATCGCCAGCTCATTCGATAGCAATTTGTATATGTACGATGTCGAGACATTCGAGCAAGTGCGCGTGTTTAGCGGGCATACCGATTGGGTATTCAATGCCGATTTCACCCAAGATGGCACAATAATGGCATCTGCCAGCGCCGATGATACCATCCGCATTTGGGATGTCGCCAGCGCCACCAGCCTACACGTATTAGATGCCCACAACGAAAATGTGACCAATGTCGCCTTTAGCCCAGACGACTCGTTATTGGTCAGCACAGGGCAAGATAACCAAATTATTGTGTGGGATACCAGCACATGGACGATTTTGCAACGTTTAGATGGTCATTATGATTGGGTTTGGGATGTGTCGTTTAGCCCAGACGGGTCATTTTTTGTCACGGTTGGGTCCGATAACATGGTCAAGGTGTGGAGTACCGCCGATTTTTCGCCAGTGATGACTATGGATGACCATAACGGGGTGGTGATTTCGGCGGAATATAGCCCCGATGGTCGGTATATCCTCACAGGGAGTCATTTTTTTTGCGCCATTTTGTGGGATGCGGTCACATTTACCCCCATCCGCGCCT
>CALDGT010001019.1 GCA_937942935.1 uncultured Chloroflexota bacterium
TAGCCAGACTTATTGATTTTTATGAACCACAGATTTGGATGTTGTTTGCCACAACAAAAATACGAAAGCGCCGAATAGGGGAAATAATATAATCATGAGCCACAAGTTTCTTAAAGAATCTGCTATGCTTCTGTCACGGCTTAATACCCATAGACAAGGAATAATAGGCAATATCCACAACAATACTAATGTAGCTAGATTGATAATCATGAGACCTGTATCAATGGTGTGAGTCATCTAAGAATACCCTCAAACGAATTGCTCAATCTTTTTGCGAGAAAATCGCAAATGATAAAATAATACTATAATTAATAATATCTTTTGTCAATTACTATTTTACCTTTTTCATATATGATATTTGTCACCATTTTATTTTCTATGGTGCTTGGAATAATCGAGAATTGAATGATGATAAATTGATGAATATTCCATGTTTACATAACACATTTTTTACATTTTGTTTGTACGATTGCCCATATTTGTTGCAATACCTCTCTTGTATATCGTGATGAAGGAGTTTGTGAGTTATGAAATTGAATCCTATCGCGCTCATTATTGGTGCGTTGGTCTTAATCGGTATTGGTGTTGGTGGTGGTTTTGTATTGTCAAATGCGTTATTTGCGGGTAGTGGCGAATCTACAGAGACAGTGAGTGCGCCGACATTAGACCCGAATGCCATTCCCACTGTGTCTTATAGCCAATTGCAAGCCGAAAATGAACGCCTATCGGCACAAGTGGCGGCATTAAGCACACAAGTTGCGACTACCCCAGAAGCCCAAACCCGTAATTTGCCAGAAGCAGAAGTGACCGCAGAAGAACCTAAAACCGAAGAAGTGCCTGCTACAGAAATCCCCACAACCACCGAAGCCACCCCAGAGGCACCTGTTGAAGTGGCAAGCACCACATCAGAACGGGTTTTGTTCCGCATTAGCCAAGATGAATCGCAAGTGCGCTTCAATATTTATGAAGAACTCAATGGCTCACCTGTGACGGTTGTCGGCACGACCAATCAAGTTGCTGGGGATGTGGTGGTGGATTTTGCCAATCCCAATACATCGCAAGTTGGTGAAATTGTGATTGATTTACGTAGCTTAGAAACGGATAATCGCTTCCGCAACGATGCCATTCGCGGGCGTATTTTGCAATCATCTCAAGATGCTTATCAATTTGGGCGTTTTGTCCCCACTGATATTTCTGGACTGCCCACTAGCCCTGTCGCGGTTGGTGATGTGATTACATTCACCATCATAGGTGATTTAACCCTCGTGGAGACGACCAAACCCGTCACATTTGAAATGACCCTCACTGTTGAATCTGAAACTCGTTTGGTGGGGAGTGGTGTGGCACAAGTGTTGTATCCCGATTTCAATTTGCGAATCCCATCTGTGCCATCTGTGGCGAATGTCGCCGATGAAGTGAATTTGTTTATTGATTTTGTGGCGATTAAAGTGGACGCATAAACACAAAATTTTGGGGCGGATGAGATTTATCCGCCCTTATTCCTCAAAGATATTCTTCACTGGTAATTCAAAATTGGGCAACACATCATATCCGTGTAAAATGCCACCTGTGCCGATAACTTCGACAGGGTGGTCATTGCGATGAATTTCGACCAATTCTGTGTCGGGATTCACAACCCAAACGGTTACACCTTCGAGTAGGTAATTGCTAATTTTGATGCGGAGTTGGTGTAATTCATTGGTATTGGCTGGATTAGAAATGACCTCAATGGCTAAATCGGGTGGATGTGATAAATATCCTTCAGTGGAAGGATTAGGTTGTTTGGCATACGAAATAAATGCGACA
>CALDGT010001020.1 GCA_937942935.1 uncultured Chloroflexota bacterium
TTATACCAATATGATGGGCGCACCTGCCTGCTTATCGAATGTTGTCAGTGTAGGAGCAACTAATGATAGCGATAAGGTAGCTACTTTCTCTAATGTTAGCCCAAGTTTAGATTTACTCGCCCCCGGTATGAGTATCACCTCAACAGTACCGGGTGGGTCATATCAGTCATGGAATGGGACATCTATGGCGACCCCAATGGTCGCAGGGGCATGGGCAATCATGCGCCAAGCCTACCCCAATGACAGCGTAGATAGCATCTTATCACGGTTGCAATCGAATGGTGTATCTGTGATAGATAATATACGCTCAAATGGTGTTAAAGTTGGCAGTGGTCTAACCCGAAAGAGGATTAATCTGAATGGTGTTTTGCCAACCCCCGGTGAGATTTCATTTACATCATCCACCAGCACCCCATCAGAAGGTCAGGTGTTGAATGTCACAATTGACCTCGATATAGGGGTAGGCACAATTAATTTGCCCAGTCCATTCACCGTCAATTTGAATTACGGTGGTACAGCCACACGCAATAGTGATTATACCGCGCCAAATAGTATTATCGTGACTCGTAGTGGCGGGTGGTCGCCGAATACCTTCTATCCGAGTGCGGCAACCATTCCGATTACCATCCTTAACGATGATTTTGCGCGGGGCGATGTGAGCGAGACGATTACCGTTTCATTTGCAACACCAATTTATGGCGTGCCAGTTACACCAACTATGCCAACTTTGCACACAGTCACCATCACGAATACCAATGTTCAGGTGACAGGGGCGGTGAATTTTACATCTGCTACGTATACCACTGCTGAATATGGCGATACAGGAGCATCTAACACCATTCAAGTACCTGTAACATTCACTATCGCCAATAATACATCGAATATCACAGGGTCTGTGACCGCCAACATCACCTATGGCGGGAGTGCAGTACAAGGCACAGATTATAATGTAGTGCAAAATAATGTGGTGTTCGATGGCACAACATTTTATCAGGGGACATATACCGCCTATGTGCCTGTGACCATTTTGCCTCGTTCTGGCAGTCAGGGAAATCGGACATTCACCATGACTATAGCAGAACCGCCTCACTTAGATGCGATTTTAGGCTCACCTAGCCTCGCTACCGTCACCATACGCGAGACCAGCAATATCAAAATGACTGAAAATGAATTGCGCTATGAAATTACCAACTTGTTGCAACCATCGCACCAAATTGATTCGGTCTTGCCCGACTTTATCAATGGGACGGGCATCAATATGGTGGTCATTTTAGATGATGGCACAGTCGGGACAGTATCACTCACATTGCCAAGTCAAAATGGGTCAAATCAGGTGGTCTTGGGGAACATGACAGTCAATGGACAACCCGCATCTGCTAGTTATATCAGCATCATCAATGCCGAATTACCAGACCTCATCATACGGGGCATGAATAATTTCATCAGCAATCGGACAGGCGCAATTCGCCGTATCGAAATCACACAAATAAGCGATAGTGAAATCACATTCGCTTATTTACCATAAATCATAAAGTCGGGTCATTGGGGATGAGGCGCTTGGCACGCGCTTCATCCCTTTTTGCATCTTCAACCTTCCCCGCCAAATGATAGGCTTCTGCCCGCGCCAACAAAATATCGGCATAAACACCCATAATCGTTAATTTTTCGGCATCGTTCATCGCAGGGTCAGATAAAATTTGGGCTGGGGTCGCATCTGAAAGTGAGTATCGCATTTCTAATAACTGGATGGCTTCGCTATAGTGAGCAATTGCCATATAACCATCTGCATTCATCAGTGAAAAATCACCCGCCCATCGTGACCATACCCATTTTTTAGGTAAGGTCTTGATGAGCGAAAGACCCGCTTGTGAATCACCTATTTTTTTATAGATGAATAACAATGATTCACATAAACGCTCATCATCGGGGGTGGTTGCTAATCCGATTTCCAAAATACCCCGCGATGAACTCAGTTCACCGAGCCGATAATGAAGCATCGCCCGTTTGATATAATCTGTGGCTGAAAAATGAGGCAAGCGGTCATATTCAGATAAAGCAAGGCGTTGGTCTGCCTCATCGCCATGCGCCAATAAATCAATCCAAAGACGGAGGACTGCTTCATAATCGAGGTCAGCAGAGACATCTTTGCTCAAATAATCGGCTATGGTTTGGCGAGCATCGGTTAATTCGCCTGTTTGTAAAAACGCATTTGCCAATTGCAATGCTGTGTATGCCATTCTTAATCCCCTGCATGTGCCTCATGTGCATGATGAACACTTTCGCTGATGAGAGGAAGCCGTACTGTGAAACAGGTGCCTTCTGCTTCTTCACTTTCGACACGAATCGTCCCACCATGCAATTCGATAATTTCTTTGGTGATAGATAACCCCAATCCTGTGCCTGTATTGTAATCGCTCACGCGGAAGAAAGGCTTAAAGATGTCTTGGAGCAAATGTTGGGGAATCCCAATACCAGTATCATTGACATCCAATTCAACAAAGACATGTTTCATCTCATCATAGGTTTGGCGCAATTCCACCACAATTTTGCCACCTTCTGGTGTGTAATTGATGGCATTAGTCAATAAATTGGTGACAACTTGTGCAATCCGTTCCACATCCACCAAAGCAATTAAAGGTTCTATTGGCGCATGATACGATAACTTGAGCAATCGCTTATCTGCTTCTGGAATTTGAGTATCTACAATATCCCGCACTAAGGCTTGCAATTCGACTGGTTCACGGCGTAGGGTAATAACGCCATGCTCAAACCGCGATACATCCAACAAATCGTCTACCAATTTCCGCATCCGTTCTGTGACCGATGTCAAAACGGGCATGTGCTTATCGAGTGTATCTGGGCGTTTTTGGAGCAAATAGAGGCGTGTCTTGATATTGGTAATAGGTGTACGAAGTTCATGAGAGGCAGTCGCAATAAAGCGTGTTTTTTGTGCCTCTAATTGTTTTTCGGCGCTAATATCGCGCATGACTGTCACCGCCCCGCCCAACTCGCCTTCGCCACGCATCACCCGTGTCACGACCAAACTCGCATCGAAAGTGTCGCCTTCTTTACGACGCAAACGAACTTCGCCTTGCCATAACCCAAAACGTAAAATTCTGTCTTGAATTTGGCGGATAAACACATCTACATCGGTATCATCTGCAAGCATCAATTTCCAAATATTACTCTGGTTTTTGACCCATTCTTCCGATGTGTATCCTGTCAGGCGTGTCATTGACGTGTTGATGTACCGTGTACGGTTGCGCCTATCGGTATATAACACCCCTTCGGTCATCGCATCTAATATCGCACGTAATTGAGCGCGTTCACTCTCAAGTTCAACCGTGGCTTCTGCGACTCGTCGCCGTAATTCAGACGCATTACGATTCACCTCAGAGAAAAGGTGTGCATTTTGAATCGCAATCCCTGCCTGATTTGAGAAAGTCAACAAGCGGTTGGCATGGGCAGATGTGAATTGCTCTGTCCGCCGACTTGCCACCGTCAAAAAGCCAATCACCCGCCCTTGTGCCTGAATAGGGACACAAATATAAGAGTTTACCCACCGAATTTCATCTATATCCAGCCAATCAGCATCGCCTTCGGCTTCTTGCATAACGATAGGTGTACGAGAATCGTGAATACGGCGCAAAATGGGGAGCGAATCGAGATAATAACGGTCATTATCGGCGGGGATATAAAGTGCATCGCCATTCACATATCGGCAAAAACGCAAGTGACGGATAAAAATTTCGTCTTCTATCAAAATAATGCTTGCGGCATCATGAGGTGGCACAACCCGCCCCGCAAAATTCAAAATGCGGTCTAGCACATCGCTTAATCGCAAACTCTCGGTGAGGACGGCGGCGGCATCGCTGAGGGCTTCAGAAAATTTGCGTTGTTCACGCTCGGCATGTTCGGCTTGTTCACGAACCTGAACCTGTCGTACAAGGTCTTTGTTAATATCAATCAGGTCTTTCGTGCGCGTTCTAACTTCTTCTTCTAATAATTCATTAGCAACCTGTAACGTTTCTTCTGCCAATTTGCGCTCGGTAATATCTGTGCAAACCCCAACCACCCGATATTGGTCATTTCCCAGTGGGGTAATTTGGGCTTCTTCATGCAACCATCGTATTTCGCCATCGGCGCGTCTGCACCGATATTCCTGATAATAATTGGTCTTGCCCTCACGGATGGCTTGTGTGCTATTGGCATAAATCTGTGTGACATCTTCTGACAAAACACAGCGCCGAAATGCGTCCACATAATCCTCATTCCCCTCAAGATTCAGTGGCAAAAAGCGCATAGACGCTTCTTCACTACTCACCTGCATATTCCATTTTGGTGGCAATTGGGTCGCATCTACATTGGCATACCACAACAAACAATATGCACCACCAATAATATAATTCACTGATTCTTGGGCTTTTTTGACTTCCGTTATATCACGGTTAATGCCAACGATGCCGAGTGGTTGCCCCTGATTATCATAAATTGGCACACGGGTCATAAGAACCCAAGTCGGTTCTGGTGTCCCCCACTGAAAATCCCCCATTTGTGTGAGCGCCGATTTGCGCTCGTAGAGGATATAATATTCTTCTTGTTTGCGTTGTTTAACCTTGTCTGGGGGCAAATAATCGGTGTTGGTCGTACCTAAGACAACCCCGCCGGGCGCACGTTGGCTAAGACGGTTATTCATTGCCTTATTAACCAAAATATGTCTTCCCTCAAGGTCTTTGACATAAATTTCATCGGGGATATTATCTATCAATACACGCAACAAATTGCGTTCTTCATCTAACCGCGCTTCGATTTTCTGGCGCTCTGTAATTTGCTCTAATAGTTGGTTATTCACAAGGGTTAATTGTGCGGTGCGCTCTTGTACCCGTTTTTCGAGTTCATCTGCATAACGGCGGATAGCCTCGTGCAACCGAGCGTTTTGAATCGCAATCCCCGCCTGATTCGCAAATGCCATCAATTGGTCGGCATGGGCTTGAGTAAAGCGGTTTGGTTCTGGATAATCCATATTGATGAACCCAATCACTTTATCCTCTACCAAAATGGGCGCACCCATATATGATGAAATCCAATTGGATTCTGAAAGCCGAAGCCAGCCATCATATTCATGCACATCTGGAATCACCAATGATTTGTGATTGTCTATCATCCAATATAAATTACGTGTTTTTTTAATTTCGACACGCAAGTTTTGAAGATACGCGATATCAGGTAAAAGTTCATTATACCCAACATAATGGGCAACTCGCGCATACTCCCCCTCAATCAACATGACACTCGCTAATTTTGAGGGCAAAACTCGTGTAATCGCATTCAACACACGGTTAATCACTTCATCTAATTCAAGCGTACTATTGAGGACTGCGGCTGTATCTCGCAATGCCTCTGCGAGTTGGCGTTGGGCATCTTCTTCTGCTTTAATTTGCTTTTGGCGCGTAATATCTCGCACAATATTGAGGAGCGCCCGCCGTCCATCATACGTAAAAATACGACTACTCACCTCTGCGGGGAAAGTTGTCCCATCAATTGCCTTATACCCAATTTCAAAAATAAAATGTCCGTTGGTACTTAATTGTTGCACCACTGTCTCAACGGCTTCTCCATTATGGGTAATGAGGGGGACTTCAACATCGAAATGGGTCATTTGCAATAATTGCTCGCGCGAATAGCCAAGCCAACGAACAGCCCGTCGGTTGACATCTAAAAAGCGACCTGTCGCCATATCGGTGATGAAAATTGCATCATTAGCAGAATCGAATAAATGCCGATATTTTTCTTCTGCCAATTGGACTTGATTGGAAGGTATACCCGCCCCAGTCATCCGATGAAACATCATCTGATGTTTCATCAATAACATATTTTTCAATCGGCGACGCATCAATTCGGGTGGTGTGGCAAAATGAAAACAATCATCCACGCTCGCAGAAAGGGCAATACCCGCCTCTGGTGAATTATCGCGCTCAACCATCGCAATAATCACCCCATCTGCGCCGCATAATTGGCGCAATTCCACATAAAGCCCCTGCGCCATACCATAGAGTGTACTGTCTATGATGACAACTTCAGGATGCTCTCGTCTAAAAATATCAAGGGCATTTTGTGGAGAATTAGCGATATGTAATTTTTCAACATGAGCCTCAAATGTGTCTTGTAAAGTATCTTGATGGTCGCGGTCATCGCTCACCATCAATAATGTTATCATCTTTAAGTTGGCTGTAGTCATCGAATTTTTGCCATTACCATAAACGATAGTGAACAATTATTACCTAAACTCATGTGGTTTGCAATAAACCTCTCTCATCACATTTATAAATCGGTTCTGGTAAGGTCTGTTCGCAATTCATACGGTTGTTGGTCGCTACGGGCGAGTGTTTTGCCACGCGCTTTAGGATTACCAATAGCAGGCGAAATTCCCTTTCGACGCAATTCTAAATTAATCATCTCATCCAATTTTTTCTTATCTTTGCTACTCACATACGCCAACTCATCGGCGCGGGTGAGCGCATACGGATATGGATTATTTCCCTGCATCGTAGATTGTGTGACCAACATCGCATGAAGGTCATCTAGGGCTTGTGGGTCACGCGCTACCCACATCGGAACATCCACACGAGCGATATTGCTACGGGTTTCTGTACCCACTTTGATATAAAAAAATGCAATTTCGTGGCTAGGATTCACCCGTTTATATTCTAAGTTGCGGGGCGAATTTTGAACCATCACGGCTGTGCGTTCCCCAATTTTCAACACACTTCGCAACAAGTGAATATCGCGCAAGCCTTCCAAATCGCCACCCTCTTTTAATTCATGAGCGCGTGCGCGAATTTCGGCTTCGTCTTGTAGGCTCATCAAAAAAAGTAGGCGCAAAATCACCCGACTCCGCACTGGATTATCCACATACCCCGCCAACGATACGCGCACACCATTGGCTTGCACATCATAAAGATGTTGCATTGCGCCGTGATAATCTTTGACCAATTGTTTACCTCCCACCACATCATTATTTGCCCCAAACATCAATTGATTGTCGTATAGAGCGATGATAGGCAAGCGATTTTTGCGGTGTGTTTCCCATGCGATTTGTGCGAGGATTTGCATTTCCAAAACAGTCCGCCGAGCGTCTACTGTCCGATTCGACACCAACCGCCCAGACGCATCATGCACATAATCTTTATGAAAAAAAAGTTTTGGCAGTGTCTGCGGTTGTGGGACATGCGCCGCGCCATGATGAAATGTGAACACCCCAATATTGAGCAAATAAAAATGTACAGGGGCTTGCTCATACGGGTAAATCTGAGACCCATCTACGGCGATAATGGTAGCACGCTCTGGCATATTCGGCTTGGGATGCACAAAATTCATCGGGATATGATGCGGTCTGTCTAATGGGGCGGCACCCCGATACCCACTAATGTTATGCCGAACAAAATCTATCCGTTCTCGAATCGCTTCTAAATCACTTGCGGATGCAAAGCGTTCTTTGGCGATTTCGAGTTTATCGGTGAGGTCAAAATCGAGTTGGTCAATCATCACCCCCATTTTATAAACTTGTTCAGTGAGTTTGCTAAATTCTAGCGTCATTTAATTCTCTCTCTCGCTTTATCTAAGCCTAACCAAAACACCGCCGCGCCTTGTGGGGTCATCTTCAAATGAAGATTATCAGGCAAACCTGCCACTGTATCGAGTGGGATATAAAATGTGGCTTGGCGTTCTACTTGCAAAGCGGCGTTCAATCCTGCTTCATTGCGTTTATACCAATCGGGGTCATGAATAATGCACACCATCGCCAATTCTGAGCGCATAGACAACAAATTAAAAATTGCCCCAGTGGGCAATAATTCTGCCCGCCCATCCGCCAGCATCGCCCGCATATCTGCCACAGGTACTTGGTCATAGAAATAAGTCGGTGTGGTGGCATTTTGCCATTGGTCATACTCTGCCATACCGAATAACTCCTCGCCAAATTCACGCAAAAATTGGTGTGTCA
>CALDGT010001021.1 GCA_937942935.1 uncultured Chloroflexota bacterium
TTACAATCCATTCGCCCCACACGCGGGGAGCTGAAAGGCGTTGAAGAACGCTATTGGGAAACTCTCGTCCCCGATGTGGTTGAGGTGTTAGAGGCGCTCAAATTTTTGGGCAAAACGATTTTTATCATCAGTGGTGGGTTGGCAGAACCTGTTAAAGGATTTGGCAAACGTTTGGGAATCCCACAAGAACGGATTCGCGCGGTTGAATTGGAATATAATGAACTCTCTGGCGAATGGTGGAAATATCATGAGCCACAAACCCAAAATCGGCAAGCCTATTTAGATTATAACGAGGGCCCGCTCACTGTCAGCAGTGGCAAGCCCTACATCATCGAAGATTTGGCGCACGATTTACATGGGCGACGGTTGATGGTCGGTGATGGCTCATCTGACCTTGCGACACGTAATGTAGTGGATTTATTTGTCGGATTTGGTGGGGTGGTTTCCCGTCAAAAAGTGCTGAATGAAGCGGAAGCCTTCATCCATAGCCCTAGTATCGCGCCGATTTTGCCTATTTCATCCGGTTATGGTGGCTATATGCGCGTTAAAGGCACACCTCATCAAGCGGTGTATGAACGTGGTATCCAGTTAGCATTGGCGCAAGGTCTCACATTTACGAATCCAGATTTAGCACACTCATTTATCAATGAATTTGATAAGGATAATGATAGAGTATGAAATTTGATGCGATTATTTTTGATATGGATGGGCTATTGGTAGATTCTGAAATCGTTTGGTATAAAGCCGAAGATGAAATGATTACCGATAGAGGATTTGTGTATAGCGAAGAAGTCCGTGAATCTATTGTTGGGATGCGTGTAGACCAATTTTTGGCAAAACTGAAAGATGTTTATGGTTTGCCAGAAACAGTGGCGCAATTGGTTGCAGAACTTGAAGGACGGATGCTCAAACTCATCCCAGAGATGGTCAAACCGAATGTGGGCGCACAAGCTATCATTGATTATGTGATTCAAAATAATATCCCGCACGCGATTGCGTCTAATTCATCCATTGCGATTATAGATGCCACCCTAAAATCACAAGGGTGGGGCGATATTTTTGAGGTGCGTTGCACAGGGGATGACGAAATTAGTGGCAAGCCAGACCCGTATGTGTATTTGCGGGCGGCGGAACGCTTGGGCATAGACCCAAAACGCTGTTTGGCATTGGAAGATAGCCCAAATGGGTCTAAGGCGGCGGTTGCGGCGGGTATGACTTGTTATGCTGTGCCAGATTTATCGCATAGCACACCCGACTCGTTCAAACATATCACCCCACATGTGTTCAAAAATTTGAACGATGTCTTGGCGAACTTGCAGGAAGACTAACCCATGACTTATCACATCGTTATTGCTACCGATTTGACCGATGAAAGCCTCACATGGCTCAAAAATGCGTCTGATGTTGAGATTAAACAAGTTGCCCCGAATGTGAGTGCCTTGCGCGAGGCGTTCAGAGATGCCAATGCACTCATCATCCGTGATGATATACAAGTGGACGCCGATATGCTCGATGACGCACCACATCTTAAAGTGGTGGGCAGACCAACGGCGGGCTTGAGTGGAATTGATATAGAAGCCGCCACTGCTCGCGGGGTGATTGTGATGAATACGCCCGGTGTGAGCGCGGTTGCCGCCGCCGAACATACGATGGCGCTCATGCTTACCCTTAGCCGTCGTTTGATACAAGCTCATAATAGCATGAAATCGGGCTTTTGGTTATTAGACCGCAAACGGCAAGCAGGTCGGCAATTACATGGTAAAACACTGGGCATTATTGGCTTGGGGCGGGTAGGACAGGTGGTTTCGCAGATGGCGCTTGGGTTTGGGATGAAGGTGATTGCCAGTGACCCGTATGTGCGCGAAGACCAACTTGCCGATAAGCGTGTGATTTTGCTCGGATTGCGCGATTTGTTGTCACGGAGTGATTTTATCACCCTACACGTCCCACCCACCAAAGAAACCCTACGGATGATAGATGCAGAACGTATTAAGCAAATGAAGACAGGGGCGTATCTTATCAATACTGCATTCGGCAAGGTTTGGGATGAGACTGTGGTGGCAGATGCGGTTAAAACAGGGCATTTATCGGGGGTGGCGGTAGATGTGTATCCCGATGAACCACCGTATAATAGCCCACTCATTGGTTTAGATGGCGTCATTCATACCCCACATATCGCCGAAAATACAGTCGAGGCGACACAAGATCTTTCGACACAAATTGTTCAGCAAGTGGTCGATGCCTTGCGTGGAACGGATTATCGGAATGTGGTCAATTTGCCATTTTTGCCCGGTATTGATTATGAACGGATTCGTCCCTATTTGCTCCTCGCAGAACGTATAGGGCGCTTATTCCATGTTTTGGCGCGGACACCGATAAAATGGGTTGGTGTTGATTTGCGCGGGGATGATGTGAGTGGTTTGATTAAGCCGATAACTGTTGCCATCCTCAAAGGCATTTTGCACCCGATTTTGGGCGAAAAAGTGAGTTATATCAATGCCCCTATCCTCGCCAATGAGCGCGGGATTCAGGTGGCACAAGTGAAAAATTTGCCTGTTGGCGATTATGCCAATTTGGTTAGTTGCCAAGTGGTGTTGGATGATGGCGAAGAAATTGTCATGGGTGGCACATTACTCGATGCCAAAGAACCACATATCATGCAAATTAACGAGTATCGCATGAATTTTGTCCCAGAAGGGCATTTGGTTGTCATGGGTAGTTACGACCAACCCGGTGTGATTGGCAAGGTCGGGACATTGATGGCAGATAACCAGATTAATATCGCCAGTTGGCACACAGGACGGGCAGAACGGGGCGGACAGACCCTCACTATCCTCACATTAGACAATGCGTTGCCCGAAGTTGTTCTGGAAATTTTACGGAATCAAGATTTTGTGCGACATGCACATCAAGTTGAACTATAATAGGATGATGATTTGCAATTAACATGAGGATTTGAACCAATGCGTTATTTGTTGATTGGTCTAATGGTCATTTTATTAGCGGCTTGTGGCGGTGGAGATTCATCTACGGTTACAAATACAGATGTCCCACCGACTGTTTTTATCCCACAAGGGACACAAGTGGGTGTTGTACCTGTCTCATCCGAAAATGTACCGGCTATTGAAACGCTCATCGCAGAAGAAATTGTTGCACAAAACCCACAACCTTTTGTCATTCCATCGCCGGATTTCACACTAGAAGTCGGTGAATTGCCTGTCCCATTGGTTGGGACATTAGTCGCTTCTGCCACAGAAGACCCACAAGCGGGTCAGGTGTTTGATTATATCTATATGACCCAAACAGGCGGCTCGAATAATGAGCAGATTGTGATTGAGTTGTACGGTGATGGTCGTGCCAAATTTAATGACCGCGAAGGTCAAATTTCACAAGATGCTATCGCCCAAATTGTGAGCGCGATGGATGACATCAACTATTTTGGTCTTCAGGGGACATTCATGGGACCTGCACCCCGCCCAAATGAATATGTGTACCAGATTTATATCCAACGTGGTGGGAATGAACGCCTCATCAATGCACAAGATGAATATATGCCAATTGAATTTATGGGATTACTCTCTTTGGTGAGAAATATAGCAGAGGGGTTACAACCTGTGAGTGTCGAATCTACACCAGCATCATGAGGTGGGTTCATCTGTAAAAATATCACGAATGGGGAGGGTGAAATTGGGTAAAATGCTCTCCCCATAGAGTGTATCATTTATTCCAAAAGTTCTCTTGCTCAGACTACCATCGGGCATAGCACGCCACACATCTACTGCTTTATCTTCTGGATACACAATCCAAACCAATTGTGTGCCATGCGCTAAATAGGCTTCTATTTTGCCCCGAATCTCTCGGTGAGTGTTACTTGGCGAAATAATTTCAACTGCTAAATCGGGTGCAATAGGTGATATATAGGGTAATGGCGTAATTAAGCGAGATTTTGATATAAAAGACATATCTGGAATCAAAACATTATACTCTTTAAGCTGATACCCACCCCATCTCCAAATGGTAAGCCAATTGGATTTGACTCAAGATACACAAAAATTTTACCAAAAATTCGTCCAGATAAGCGCCCATCCTCCATACCTGCTGGTGTCATTTCTTCAATAACCCCTCCAATTAACTCAAATTGGAGATTCTTATCTTCCACTGATTCCACAAATGCCCAAAATTCTTCTGCCAGTATTCGCTTAACTTGGGGTGGATGTGATATCTCCAACATAATTGATAATTCCTTAGTTACCTATTTTCGATGGTATATCACGGAATTTCTGGCAAGGCTTGAACTGTCACCAGATGAAATGCAGGTGTTCCGCCTAATTCTGTGATATTAAAACTGAACGATGCACGCTCTTGTGGCAAAAATACCCCTTCTTTTATCACCGAAAATGCGCTGGCAATCACTCGTCTTTGATTATCATAAATGGTCAAAATGGCAATCGGGTCACGGACAATATTTGTGCCAATATGAATCACGTCCCCTGTGACAATGGTTGTATTTTCAGATGGGGCGGTGCGCTCACTGGTGATGGTGAAATTTTCTTCGCCATAATACTGTAGTGTGGTGTCGGGTGTCCATCCGCCCCCGCCGATGGTGAGCGCATAATTGACTGTTTCTAGCGGTCTGCCTTTGCCAAATCGTAGGCTAAATGGCATAAATCCATTAGGTGGGATGGCATATCCCATCACCTGACCACTTTCACCCGCTACAACCACCCCATCAGGTGTGCTGAGTCCTGCATAAAGCGGGACTGTCCCGATTGGACTTGATGTCGCATTTTGCAAAACCCCTGTGAGGAACATGACCCCACTAGGGGCTGTCCATAAATAGACGCTGGTCAAGCGCAAAGGGCTGGTGGCTGTTTTTTGTGCGCTAAATAAATTGGTCGGTTGCAATGGGGCGCTCGGATTAATTTGGAGTGAATTGACTGCTTCTTCAATCACACGATTGAGGCTTGGGTTATTCTCTATCAGCAAAATTTCTGTGATGCCAACCGCTTGCCCTTGTACTGTGATGAATGTATTCACTGCCTGATTCACCCCACCAATAGTCGTGCGTAAGCCGATGAGTCGCCAACTGCCATCACCCATTGCTTGGCGTTCTAATTCAACATACCGCCCCGCATCTGGACGTGCTTCGGTCTGATATACATTCAATAAATCGGCAATTTGTGGCATTTCAGATAAGGTGATAAGGCTTACCGTCACCAATGGCTCAGATATATCTGGCGCAGAAAAGGTCGCGCTGGCGAGGTCTGGCAGAGTTTGGCTGAAGGCGCTCCATGTGCGAGGAACAGTGATTTGGAATGCGCCAATTGGATGGACATAAGGAATGGGGGATGTATCGGGTGGCAATGGGGTAGGGGCATAAACCACCGCACCTTGCCCACAGGCGGATAAACTAATGCTGATGATAAAAATCCATAAAAGTGTATATCGTCTCATGAGATATATTGTAACGGGAATGGGGTAGCAGGTGCAAGTTTATTGATGAGCTGATGTTATTTTTGGGCAAACCCAAATAAAACTCATTTTGAATTAATTGTAAATAGTTTGATGAGGCGTACTAATTACCTATGCCCCAAAGTTTGAAATTCGCATGAATTTTTCTCAAACTTATTGACTTTAACCCTCAAAAAAACGTATGCTGAAAATGAGAGCGAGCTAAGAAACCTTACAGATGGGGAAGTTTTGTTATGTATGCTGATAATGCGTTATTTTTTCCAAAGCAAATCATTCCATCATTACGCAATTTACGTGGTGCAGAGTGGGCAAAATTAGTAGATAGAATTAGTTTATTACCAGAAACGCACGAAGATGTTTTAGCCTTTATTTTGATGATGATACGCCTCAATGGGTGTATGTGTTGTGAGACCGATAGTTATCGTGCCATGCGGGGATGTGGTGCGTGCGCTCATCAGACCTTACGCCGATATAAAGGGTCCGATGCAGAATTGTTAGCCATGTTTGAATGTGCGCTCATTGAAATACGCTCATTCGCTCAATCACACCCGACTGTTGGGGTTGGCGACTGATACCGCTTATTGACTAAACGCCTAGCCTATGCTAAACTTTTTCAGCGTCTTTAGACCAATATTTTAACTTTCGATAGTCACACATTTTGGGATAGTGAGAGAGGAAAAACCGCTATAACCACGCCTGAATATCGCATCAATCGTCAAATCCGCGCCCGTGAGGTTCGTCTTATCATTGAAGAAGGAGAAGACGGAAAATCGCGCAATATGGGTGTAATGCCACTTGCCCGTGCCTTAGAAATCGCGGAGGACATGGAACTTGACCTCGTGGAAGTTGCGCCAGAAGCGAATCCGCCTGTTTGTAAGATTCAAGATTTTGGCAAGTTTCAATATGAAAAGCAACGCCGCGAGCGTAAAGCACGCAAACAACAAAAAAATATTGAAGTTAAGGAGATTCAATTCGGACCAAAAACCGATGACCATCACCTCACCTTCAAAGTGCGTGATGCGCGTCGGTGGATAGAAGAGGGTATGAAAGTGAAAGTGCGCGTCAAGTTTAAGGGGCGCGAAATCACACATCCCGAAATTGGTTTGACCAAGTTAGAGCAAATCATAGCCGAATTACAAGATGTGGCTGTTGTTGAACAAAAACCGAGTTTGGAAGGTCGGAGCATGTTAATGGTACTCGCCCCGCTTCCAGAAAAAAAATAACCTATTGGAGAATATATCGTGGCGAAAAAATACAAACTCAAGACTCATAAAGCGACTGCCAAACGTTTCCGTGTGACAGGTACAGGTAAGTTGGTGCGTACAAAGGGTGGAAAAAGCCATTTGCGCCGTCAAAAATCCAAACGTACCCGTAATTTGTTTGATAAAGATACACCCGTGACCCATACCGCAGATGCGAAAAAAGTCCGTCGTCTTGCCCCATATTTGGGCAAATATAAAGCCAATCCACCTGCCTAGTGCTGTGTGTGATACTCATTTTGTGATGTATTGATTCCCCTAGCCACCGCTAGGGATTTTTATTCGGAGATAAAGAACATGGCAAGAGTAAAGACTGGTGTCGTCCGTCGTAGACGTCACAATA
Organism: uncultured Chloroflexota bacterium; assembly: GCA_937942935.1. Lineage (GTDB taxonomy): Bacteria > Chloroflexota > Anaerolineae > Aggregatilineales > Phototrophicaceae. The sequence continues at coordinate 7,075 of CALDGT010001021.1, forward strand.
AAATTCGTAATATGGTGAAGGGTCAATGGGGTAGCCGTAGTAAACTCTGGAAGCGTGCTAGTGAAGCGATGCTCAAGAGTTACTGGTATTCCTACCGTGACCGCAAATTCCGCGCCCGCGAAATGCGTAAACTGTGGATTCTCCGCATCAACGCCGCCGCCCGTTTGAATGGCTTGAGCTATAGCCGCTTCATTTATGGGTTAAAAGCCGCTGGTGTCGAACTTGACCGCAAATCTTTGGCAGATATTGCTGTGCGTGATGCCGCAACCTTCACCAAATTGGCGGCAATTAGCCAACAATACCAAGCCCAACGGAAACTTTAGGCAACGCCTAATTTCTTCCGAAATCAAATAACGATATTTTGCATGGCTATGGGTAGATTTGCTCATAGCCATGTGTGTTTTGAATGAGGGGATAACCACAGTGGAACAAAAACCGATTATTTCGTATGCCGATTTTGAAAAATTAGATATTCGCGTAGGTGTGATTTTGGATGTCGAAGATTTTCCACGCGCCAAAAAGCCATCGTATCGTATCACAGTGGATTTTGGTGAGCCGATTGGTATCCGCCGTTCTAGCGCCCAATTGACCAATTATGCCAAATCAGACCTTATCGGCAAACAAATCATCGCGGTGGTCAATTTTGAACCCAAAAATATCGCAGGATTTTTATCCGAGTGCCTCATTTTGGGTGTCCCAACCGAAGATGGTCTGGTGTCGTTTTTATCGCCCACCATCCCCGCAAAACTGGGCGGGGGGATGTTTTAGGGTTATATATTAAATATTTTGTTGGGTTGATTATTAACCTCCCACTCTAAAATTGATTTATAGAGTTCTGTAGTGATGAAGAATGATGATTCATAAGCCTCTATTAGTGATATTGTTAAATTTTCATCTAGAAGATATTTATTAGCTCGGATT
>CALDGT010001022.1 GCA_937942935.1 uncultured Chloroflexota bacterium
GTTGTGAAGAAAACATAAAAATTTGTCTCTTTTAATTATAAAATAGGTTATAGTGTTTTGAACCGATTTGATTGAGATAACTTATGAAAAAACTCCCTTTGATATGGTTAATCCTCATCAGCTTAAGCGCCATTAGCCTGATGATGACAGTAGCACAACAACCAGCACCGACTTGTGCCGATTATCTGACACAATTTTATAGTGTCGCCACTGAGTTATGCTTATCTGCCCCAGATAATTATGTGTGCAATGGGGGTAGTGCGCCACTTGCAGAACCTGCTGGTCCCGTGAGTAATTCGTTGGGAACACTCGGCGCAATTGTGCCATTAGATGCGCTCACCAGTTTGCGGACGAGCGCCTTCACCCCAGATGGTAGCAACGGCGGGGTGGTGTGGATGCGTTCAGAGACTAATCAGGTACGAGCTATTTTATTGGGTGATGCACTCATCCGTGATGTATCTGTTCTCGCGCCAAAATGGAGCAATATGGTCCTCAATACCCAAACAGCGCCAGATGGTTGTTTTGCCACACCACAAAGCTCATTCACATTTCAGGCTAAGGAACAATTCGAGCCGATTCGACTCACCATTAACGGAGTTGTTTTGGATGTGAATGGCACTGTTACCGTCCTTACTACACCAACAGAGACAATCTTTATTGTGGTTGAAGGTGTGATGCGTGTGACTGTGTATGAATCATCACAATTAGTTTTGGCAGGGCAAGAAATTCGGTTGCCCTATATCAATAATGATTTTAGCGCCCCTGCCAGTCCGCCACCCTTACCCATGCCCTATACACCCGCACTTCTGGCAAATTTGCCGATTGGATTGTTGGATAGACCTATTTATTTGCCACAACCGGGGTATGTGACCACCGATGCGCGGGTGAATTTGCGGACAGGTCCCTCGACACGATTTGAGATTATATATGAAGTGCCAAGAGGTCAAATTATGACTATTTTGGGCATTAACCCTGCGGGCGATTGGTATCATGTGCGTTTGGCAAATGGTCAAACAGGATGGATGTCGGCAGAATTTTTGGGGCGTAATCATGGCGCGATTAGCACCGTTTATGATAGCACCCCACTCCCGCCACAACGGTATGGTGACTTGGGTAATCATGCGCGGGTGACTGCGATGAATGGTGTGGTCATGCGCCAAGCACCAGATGCGAGTTTTCCGGAGATGATGACCATCCCTGTCGGGACAGAACTAGAATTACTAGCGCGGAGTCCGTATAGTTCTTGGGTAAAAGTTTCGATGCAAGGCGTGGTTGGTTGGGTGGCATTATTGGCACTCGATACACAAGCGATTGTCGAAGCCTTGCCAATAGATGATGCCGTCCCAACATTGGTCGCAGAAGTGACCGTTATCCCATATCCTACGGTCATTTTTGGTGGGGCATTCCCAGACCCACGTTGTTATCCCAACTGTTGATGAAGAGTTAAATGAGAGGTTTTTTGGTAGGGATGCCCGGTTTGCGTGGATAATCGCTTGGGGTTTTTGCAATTTTATGAATGATAACCAGATAGTGGGCTTCTTCAACTGTGGGAAGCATCACTGTCTCTATTTTATCGAATTGCCCACCTAATGTTTTAAGCGCAATCCGTGAATCTGCCAGTTCATCCTGTGCCGATACACCCTTCATTGCAATGCAAACCCCATGCACTTTGGCGAGTGGGAGCATATATTCGAGTAGGGCAGGAAGCCGAGCAACAGCCCGCGCCATGACGATATCATATTTTGCCCGATGCCCCGACATTTGCCCTGCATCTTCAGCACGAGCATTGAGCGTTTGGGCATTTTTTAAGCCTAATAATTCAATCACATGGTCTAAGAATTTGATTTTTTTGCCAGTGGCTTCTAAAAGTGTGACCTGATGCTGTTGGAATAAGATGGCTAAGACCATACCGGGAAAGCCCGCCCCTGTACCGACATCAATCATTTTTTGTGGTGTATCTGATTTGAGATAGGGGACTAAAGATAATGAATCTAAAAAGTGGCGGATGGCAACGGCTTGAGGTTCTATAATTGCCGTCAAATTGGTATGCGTATTCCATGCCGTGAGTTCATCGGCATATTTTTGGAACATTGCCACTTGTTCGGCGGTTAAATCTATCCCAAAGAGGGTTTTTGCATATTGAATAACATCGTCCATCAAAATCTCAACCTAAAGGGGGCAAGCACCCTACAGATGCTCACCCCCCTGATTTATTTAGCGCGGGAATGGTGTGTAATTAACAGGTGTATTACCCGGATTACGGGTGATGGTGAAGGAACAATTTCCTGTTAATTGTGGGTTGTCTGTGCCGGGACCAAATTCATCGTAACCATCGCTGATGGCTTGATTCCAGTAGACTTTATAATCAATTTGATATTGACCCGGTTGCAAATTGCCCACAGTCACATAATAGAAGACCCAATAATCGCCACCCAATAATTCAATTTCAGTACGGACGACATTGCTAAATGGGTTGCCCCAAGCGGCGACTGCGTATTGAACATTGTTGATATGGTCAAACATATCTTCTTCTGTGGCGGCATACCAAGACCAGAAAATGGTGATAAGGTCGGTATCATATAAAATACCGGGTTCTGCCATTGGGTATTGGTTACATTCGGCAAAAATCATACCGGGAGTTTGTTGGCGGGGTTTGGTCACTGTTTGCGATGGACCAATTTGTACCACAGGGGCTTCTGCGGGTGGAACATAACCCGGATTGATATATCCACCAAATGGTGAGCGAATACTAGGGTAGCTGGATGTGGTGGTGCTGGTACTGCTGGTTGTTGATGTCGTGGTGCTAGTAGATGTTGTCGTGGTACTCGTGGAGGTTGTGGTTGGGGCTGTTGTACCTGTACGGCAACCATCTTGAATATCATCTACATAATCGGAATAGATGGTTGAATCAGAATTGCCTTCGCGGGCAATCGCTACATACATACTAGCAACCTGATTTGCCGCAACGGTTGACCCTGTGTTGAGCGCAACGGTCTCTGTGGTGCGGAAATCGCCACCCACCGATAAACGGCGCAAGGCAGTTAAAGCTGTTCCACCACCATTGGAAGCAGAAAAGACTTGATAATAAACATCGTAGCCCGATTCAATTGTTCCAGAGAAATCAATGACGGCTTGGACATCACATATCACAAAAAAATAATTGATAGTAGATGTCTGCGTGGTCGGGGTTGTTGGGGTTGGGGTTGCTGTTTGGGCGAAACTTGTGCCAACAGATGCCAATGCAACTAGCATCGCCATCATGAGGGCAATCCCTTTTTTAAGTGAAAGTTTGAACATCAAAAAACTCCTTTGTCCAATTAGGCAAGATAATGCCCCCTCAATATTGTAATCATTTAAGCAAAAAATAAAAAGTGACAATGCGCCTATCAGAAAAGCTAAAATTGTAAAATTCTTAATGCTTTGAGTTTACAAATTCATCTATAATGAAAGAGTAATTAAGAAACAATAAAGGATTATTTCCATGACAACGAAAATCTTAGAACAAGGTCCACAATTATTTAGCATATTACCCGACTTTCGGTTGCCAGATTGTAATTGGACTCCGCATGAATTGGGGACTTTGATGGGGGAACACGGTCTTATTTTGAGCTTTATCGGCGATATCTGGCACCCTGCTAGTGTTCGCCGTGTGATGTGGTTACAACATCACATGCCAAAATTTGTTGCATTAGGCACACCTGCGGCTGTTATTGTGCGCGATGAAGCCAAAATGTTATATGGATTCAAAATGAGTAGCCCATTGCCCATTCCCTTCCAATTGTTAGCCGATACACGCGGAGATGTGCATGAAGATTATGATATGGTAGGGTTAACAGGTCTCTTGTTATTAGATAAACGCGATGTTTTGCGG
>CALDGT010001023.1 GCA_937942935.1 uncultured Chloroflexota bacterium
AATTGCGATGCACCATTTAGCCCATGACCAACCAGAGGGGTTTGTAAATTGCCATCTGCATCCCATACACATAGGTTATCATCTGTCCCCCATGAGACGATGCGCCCGTCCCTCAGTTCAATCGCGCCCAATACCCACCCATTATGAGCTGATAAGGTGTTTAATTTTTTTCCATCACTCCCCCAAAGGCGCAATGTCCTATCTTCTGACCACGATACAATTTGCCCATCGCGCAATTGCATCGCGCCCTTAATGGTGGCGGTATGGTCTTTGAGTGTTTTTATTTTTGTGCCGTCATTTCCCCATAGGCATAATGTGGTATCTCGACCCCATGATAAAAGTTGCCCATTTGCGAGTTCAATCGCGCCCATCACACAATATTTGTGACCTTTTAGGGTGGCGATAGATTTTCCATCGCCATCCCATAGGCGCAGGTCGCAATCTTTATTATCAAATCGGTTATAAATATCGCCTTCCCACGATAAAATACGCCCATCGTGCAATTCTCGCGCCCCATTCACCCACTCATCATGCCCTTTGAGGACGGTTAACGGTGCGCCATTGGCATCCCATAAGCGCAAGGTGGCATCTCTGCTATGGCTTAACAAACGCCCATCGGATAATTCGATGATACCCTCTACAAAATGGTCATGACCGCCTAATGTGGCTAATGCTGTGCCATTGGCATCCCATAAGCGGGGTTGATAATCTTTTGTGCCTTCGATGGTGGGTCCCGCCCACGATACAATTTTCCCATCGCGTAATTCACGCGCCCCAAACACGGCGTTGGTGTGTCCTGATAGGGTTGCGATGGATTTCCCATTCGCATCCCACAGGCGCAAGGTTTGGTCGAATCCGCATGATAACAAGCGCCCATCGGATAATTCGATGATACGGGTGATGCCATTGGTATGCCCATGTGACTTAGATAACAAATTGCCATCCACATCCCACAAAAAGAATTGGTTGGTCTTTAGTTGTGGGTCATTCAATCCCCATGATAATAAGCGATGGTCACGTAATTGAATCACAGAATAGACGACTTGTGTATCTTCATGGATTAATGTTTTTTCGGGCGTCATACGAAACCTCAATTGCTATAGATGAAATAATTCCACTCGCTATAGATGCCTTCTTGCCCTTGTGGGCTGTATGCCACCGCCCGCCAACGATATACCGCGAATCCATACGAGGTTATATCAAACGAAGCCGATGGAAAATCTACATAATTCCCATAGATATAATAACACGCGCTGGCTTCTTCACACTTTTCGAGTTGGAAGAAATAATTTTTTGCGCCCGCCAGTGTCTCCCATTCAAATACAACAGGGATAGTTGTCCCATTCACATTCAATTCATCAAAATAGAAAACTCTATCGGTGAGTGGGTCATATAACACGGGCGCGGGCAATTGACCACTCACAACAGGGGGTGGTGGGGGAGGCAGGCTGGTTGAACCAGAGAATGGTTCTAACCACACCTGATTGCCTGTGCCAGATGCCACCCAACCGCTAATGCTCCCCATGCTAATTTGCCACCATGTATACCCTTGTGCATATTGGGGACCGCCAATGACGCTCACAACGGTGAGGGGTTGTAATTCTGCTAATTTATCGGCATTGGTCGAGGCACTTGCGCGGACATTCAAAACATCCACTTCTTCAGTGACACGCGCTTGCCCACCGACAAAAATCCCAGTTGATGGGGTTGGTGTGATGGGAGGGGCAACTGGTGGGTTATTGGATGGATTATTCCCAATTGGCGCACTCAGCATCGCCCATGTGTTGGGATTTGGCGCGATAGCATTTACTGTATTACCCACCCACGCCAAACGCGGATATTTGCCCGCATCGCCGATATATAGGCTCACACCCGTGTTTGTGCCAACCGGAAAATTCACCGTATCCACAAAAATCACGGTGCTGGTATCCATCCCCGCCATGAATGGAAAATAGGTTGCGGCTTCTGATGTGTTCATGTTGAACACCACCCCATCGCGCACACCAAAGGCATTATAAATCCATACGCCTTGATGTGGCAAAACACCTTGTATCCCACCAGAACGGTCTACGACCACATATACCTGATTATTGCCCTCGCCAACAACTGGATATAGGCTCATCAATACGCGCTCCCCATTTTGCATGAAGGTGGCGCTGTTGATGATGTTATTTTCATCGTTGTAAAATGGGAATGGCGCATCGAGTACGCTCGGTGAAAAGACTTGTACGGTGTTTTGATGAACACCCATGCCGATGATTTCGGCGGTACGGTCTGGAAAATTGATGTCTAAATAGGGGAAGATAATCTCGCCTGTGCGCGGTTCAATATCATACGATAACCCACGAAAAATGTTGGTTTGGGTGAATGTATTGAACAGATAATCCCATTCAAAACTATCGAGTGTGTAATAGCCATCGCCACCGAGTGGTGCAAATACGACATGCACCGTGTTAAAATCGAAGAATACAGGCACAGGCGCAACCGATACCCCCTGATAGCTTGGCAGATTTGCCACATCGCTGGTCAGACTTTGGACAAGCGCCCCATTGTTATCAAAATCGAACACCAATAATGCCCAATTCTCATTATAAAAATAAGAGAATGCCAAAAAGCGACCATCCGCAGAAAAGATTTCGGGTTGGGTGTTGTATCCCAAACTGGTGCCACTATATACCCCTGCTTGAGGTGCGGCGAGGTCATACTCTAGCAAAAAGGTTTTGCTCACCAGATGATACACAAACAATGCTCGCGCTTCATCGGGGCTGGTTAGCACATACGCCACACGGTCGCCTGTGGGGGCAACCGCGACAGTATAGGGGTAGGTATATAATTCAAATCCGATAGGTTTTGGCAAAATGAAGGTGTCGAGGACATCTTGCTCTGAATTGATGAGCGTCATGCGCCCTTCGGTGTCTTCGTATAACCACCCACGCCAGACATCTTCTTGAGCGTTGCTAATGGGTATCCAAGACAGGCATAATATCAAAAAACACAGCACGAATGGGTATTTTAGACGCATGAAAAATCCTCCTATTTTTTGTTATACATCTTAATTATAGGAGGATTTTGGGTGCTGGCAATCAGAAAAGGAAAATACCCTCACTTTATAGGGGTGTTACTTTGGCTGGTTAGGCTTGTATCCACCGAGATTCTTGCACAAAATACCCTTGTGCCGATGATAAACTCATGCCTGTTTTGAAATAATCATTGAACCAGACACGGAAGCTCATTGCTGTTTCTATCATGTCGGCATCACCGCCTGTTTTGTCGCCGATGGCAATCGTGACAAAATAATCGCCTTCGTTGAGGGGTAAACGGGGCAGAGTGCAAATGAGCGAGCCTTCTCCGATTAATTTTTTGGGGGCGGATGAATCGTATTGTGTCGAGACGGTGCAAAGGCGTTCCCCAAAGACAGAATGAATTTCGAGGTGTAAATAATCGTATGCTTTGCCTTTGGTATTGTAACCGATTTCGATTTGAACATTGTCGCCTGTCTTAAAATCGCTAATGGGTGCGCCTGTTTCGTTCATGAGGCGGATATGACGGAAAATCGGGGTCATGCCCCGCGCCCTGCCTGTGTGTTCGGTCAAATCGGCGCGTCCCAACACTGTATCTTGATTGATGATGGCGGTGTAGGTTTGGACGACATCGGTGGCATCGCCGACAGAGGCGACCTGCCCGTGATTGAGGTAAATTCCGCGCTTGCACAAATTGAGGACCGCATTGAGGTTGTCCCGGTTGGCTACCTGCCCACAGCATTTAAGGTAGCCAACCTGGTAACACTGCTGCTGTTGATGGTTCTACCCGTGCTGCTTGCACCGCTCTCCTGGCGGTTGTATGAGGTTGCGACTTTGCGCTACTCACGTCTA
>CALDGT010001024.1 GCA_937942935.1 uncultured Chloroflexota bacterium
ATCGGCGCGGGCAAGTTCTGCTAATTTGACCGCAATATCGAGCCAACGTGTATTGCCTGTGGCTTGGCACATCTTCACCGCGTGTTGCTTTAGAACTTCGGCGCGTGGGTCTAAGGCTTTATAAATCCGGTGCCCAATACCCATAATACGGCGGTTGCCCGATTTAATTTCTTGGGTGAACCATTTTTCGACATTTTCGGGGTTATCAATTTCCATGAACATGTGCATTGCTTCGGCATTTGCACCACCATGTGAAGGTCCCTTGAGTGTACCGATGGCGCTCACTACTGCGCTATACATATCTGACCCTGTAGCAGTCGTCACACGGGCGGCGAATGTGCTGGCGTTCATACCGTGTTCGGCAAGGAGTACCATATACACATTAAACGCATCAGCAACGGTTTTATCGGGTTGCTTGCCTGTGAGCATATACACAAAATTTTCAGACAGGGTAAGGTCTACACGAGGCGCAACTGGTTCTAAACCTTTGCGGATTCTATCCCATGCGGCGGTCACAGTGGTAATTTGACCAATGAGACGCAATGCGGTGTGATAGGCTTTTATTTTATCAGTCAAATTTTCGGAATCATGGTCATAATGAGCCAAAGCAGAGACAACGGTGCGTAAAACTGCCATTGGATTCGCTTTGGGTGGCAGGCGTTTCATCATTTCTAAAATACGACCGGGGACAACCGCATGGCTGGCGATTTCGCTACGGATTTCTTCGAGTTCTTTTTTATTTGGGAGGCGTGTTTTGAACAGTAAAAAGACAACTTCTTCATAGCTGGCGTGGGCGGCGAGGTCTTCGATTTCGTAACCCGCATAAACCAAACGACCATTTTCACCATCTACAAGGCTAGTGGTAATATCGGCAACAACTGCCCCTTCCAAACCGCCCTTATTCTTGGGTGCTTCTGACATATTTAAACTCCTAAAGTGAATAATACTAAAAAACATCAAATTAAAATTAGTATATCACCACATTGACTGAATAAACAGATAAACCGATTAAGCGTTAGATAAATATTGTACAAACTTTTTTGTATTTATAGATTGGCATCTTGCACAAAATAAAATACCGTGTTACCCTATCTGTGTACTCACAAATGGAGAAAAATCTGTGAACCGATTTGTTTCATTCATGTGCATGTGTAAGTTCCCTAAGTCACGACCCGCAGGGCGTTTGACCGTTTAGGTGCGAACACGCCACATGGAGAGAACACACTCCATCACAACCGTCCTGCAAAATTGAGGATGGTTGTTTTTATTTATCTACTTAACAAAGGAGCATGGCATGACTGTTCATCTTCCGCCCGCCTTACAGCAAGACATTTTTGGGCAGATGGAAACCACCTACCCTAATGAAGGCGGTGGGTTTTTATTGGGTGAAATTAAAGATGGCATCACCCATATTATCGGTGTAATTGGTGTCGAAAATGTCTTTGAGACAGAAGAACAATATCACCGTTATGCCATGACCCCTCAAAACTGGGCAAAAATGGAAGATGAAGCAGATGCTCGCGGATTGGTCTTGGTCGGCTATTACCACAGTCACCCCGATTCACCCGCCATTCCCTCGGTTTATGACCGTGACCATGCCCTACCCAACTTTGTGTACATCATCACATCGGTGCAAAATGCAAAAGCAGTGGATATGACATGCTGGCGACTACGCCAAGACCGCACCGCATTTGATGCTGAACAACTCGTCATACAAGCATAATTCGTCACTTTCACAGGAAGGATAAAACACACTCATGAGCAACGAAAGAAAATTCGGTTTCAATACCCAAGCCCTTCACGCAGGTTATTCACCAGACCCTACTACTGGGTCACGCGCCGTCCCGTTGTATCAAACATCGTCTTATCAATTCCGCGATACCGACCACGCCGCCGCGTTGTTTGGGTTGACCGAACCGGGCAACATTTATACCCGCATCATGAACCCCACCACTGATGTATTTGAACAACGAGTGGCGGCATTACAAGGTGGTGTGGCGGCACTCGCTACAGCATCGGGTCAATTTGCCCAAACCCTGACCGCCCTGTCTTTGTGCGATGCTGGTGATGAAATTATCTCCTCTAGTGCTTTATATGGTGGCACATATACCCTGTGGAAGTATAGTTTTGCCCGTTTGGGGATTAAAGTACATTTTGTCGAAAATGCAGACCCCAAGAAAATTGAATCGCTCATCAACGACAAGACCCGTTTTATCTACCTCGAAACACTCGGCAACCCCAAACTCGAAATCCCCGACTTTGATGCCATCAGCGAAATCGCCCATGCCAATGGGTTGCCCGTTGTGGTAGATAACACCTTTGGGACACCTTATTTGTTCAAAGCCTTTGAACATGGCGTAGATATTGCGCTCCACTCCACTACCAAATGGATTGGCGGACATGGCTTGAGCATCGGCGGTGTGATTATTGATGGTGGCAAATTCAACTGGACAGCCAGTGGTCGTCATAATGGGATTGTGAAACCAGAACCCGCTTATCATGATGCGGTCATTTCGCAATTGGTTGGCGATGCAATTGCATTCATCATCCGCGCTCGTGTGGTTGGTTTACGCGATTTTGGTGGGTCACAAGCACCATTCA
>CALDGT010001025.1 GCA_937942935.1 uncultured Chloroflexota bacterium
GGTTATCCCCCCCGATTTGCGCCCAATGGTGCAATTAGATGGTGGACGGTTTGCCACTAGCGATTTGAACGATTTGTATCGCCGTGTGATTAACCGTAATAATCGCCTCAAACATTTGCTTGAGTTGGGCGCTCCTGATGTGATTGTCCGCAATGAAAAACGGATGTTGCAAGAGGCGGTAGATAGCCTAATTGATAATAGCCAACGCGGTAAAGCACTCAGCCGACGTGGACGGCGCGAACTGAAATCCCTTAGCGATATGTTGAAAGGGAAGAAAGGGCGCTTCCGTCGGAATTTGCTCGGTAAACGGGTGGATTATTCTGGACGCTCGGTTATCGTGATTGGTCCGCGACTCAAGTTGTATCAATGTGGGTTGCCCAAGACGATGGCGCTAGAATTGTATCGCCCATTTGTGATTAGCCGTTTGGTGCGTCATAACTATGCCAGCAATGTGAAGGGCGCAAAACGCATTATTGAGCGCGAAAAACCCGAAGTTTGGGAAGTCCTTGAAGAAGTGATTAAAGAACGCCCTGTTTTGCTGAATCGTGCGCCAACTTTGCATCGTTTGGGTATTCAAGCCTTTGAACCACAATTGGTCGAAGGTAAAGCCATCCAAATTCACCCGTTAGTGTGTTCGGCGTTCAATGCTGACTTTGATGGCGACCAAATGGCTGTTCATGTTCCATTGAGTGATAAGGCAGTTAAAGAAGCCCGCGAATTGATGCTGAGTACCAAGAATTTGCTCAAACCTGCCGATGGTCAACCTGTGGTGGGACCCGCAAAAGATATGGTGTTGGGTAATTATTATCTAACCATGGATCCGACTGTTGAAGTGGTGACACTCAAGGGCAAGGGCGAAGGCTTCCGCCAAATGGAATCTATTTATAATCCCAAAGTGCGGGTTGGGATTCCATTCCGCCGTAACGGGTATTATTTCGCTATGCGCCGTGTTATCCCCGGTATGGTGTTATATGAAGACATCACCCAAACAGATGATACAGGACGCAAAAAGGTCTTAGAAAATGCCTTTGACCGCACCCTGCGGGCATTGATGGAAGGTGAAGTAGATTGCTTGCTCGCCAATGGTCATGAGATGAAGAAACTCATGAAAAAGCGTGGGCTAGAAGATAAAGTTGAACTTGCCAACCTCAATGAACGCCGTGTCGTGGTGGATTTGGATGAAGTCGAATACTTGTATCGTTTGGGATTGGTCGGATTGCACACCCCCATTTTATTGGGGAATTATTTTGACCATCGCGGACCCCAAGAAGAACCCGAACTGACAACTGTTGGGCGTGCAATCTTTAACCGAATTTTGCCAGATGAATTGCGTTATGTCCAAGATACAATGGGCAAAAAGCAACTCCAAACTTTAGTAGATAAAGCATATCGCAAGATTGGGTCTGACCGCACCACCGATTTGGTAGATGCGATTAAAAATCTTGGTTTCTATTATGCGACTGTCTCTGGTACGACAATTGCTGTGAGCGACCTGACTATCCCCGAAGAACGTGAACGCATTATTGCCGATGCAGAAGCGGTGGTTGAAGGTGCAGAACGCGATTATCGCCGTGGATTGATGACCGAAGAAGAACGTTATCAAGCCACAATTGATGAATGGGGTCGTGCTAAAGATAAATTACAAGACCTCATCCGTGATGCACTAGACCCCTATGGACCGATTGCGATTATGGCGTTATCTGGGTCTACAAAAGGTGGTTTTGGTCCAATTACCCAATTGGCAGGGATGCGTGGTTTGATGGCTGACCCCTCTGGGCGGATTATTGACTTGCCTATCGTGAGTCACTTCCGCAAAGGGTTGACCGCATTGGAATACTTCATCTCGACACATGGTGCGCGGAAAGGGTTGGCAGATACCGCCCTACGTACCGCCGATGCGGGGTATTTGACCCGCCGTTTGGTGGATGTGGCGCAAGATGTGATTGTGAATCGGGTGGATTGTGGCACAGAACGCGGCATGATTATTCGCCGTAGTGATGATGTTGCAGGTCAAACGGTATTTGAACGGATTGTTGGACGGTGTGCCTCTAAAGATATTTATCATCCCGAAATGGGTATTTTGATTGTGCCACGTAATGGCATGATTGATGAAGATGTGGCAGACATCATCCAAAATAGCACCATCGAAGAAGTCTATGTCCGTAGCCCAATGACATGCGCTCTCATCCATGGGATTTGTGCCTTATGCTATGGGCGCGATTTGGGACGTGGTGATATGGTCGAAATTGGCTCGGCGGTGGGTATTGTGGCGGCACAATCCATCGGTGAACCGGGTACACAATTGACTTTACGTACCTTCCATACAGGCGGTACAGCACAAGCATCGGGCGATATCACAAGCGGTTTGCCACGGGTGGAAGAACTCTTTGAAGCCCGTAAGAAGCCAAAAGGTGAGGCTGTTATGACCGATATTGGTGGTATGTTGCGCTTG
>CALDGT010001026.1 GCA_937942935.1 uncultured Chloroflexota bacterium
CGATATATAGCAGTGTTGGACGCAAAACGACCACAGGCATGGGTATGGCGAAAAGCGGGTGATATCAAAAAATCCCTACGCAGGGATTGTATAAGGTGTGCTGATTCCCGACATCAACCGCGCGGTGAGGTACAGGCATCGGACGCACTCAGGTAAAAACGCGCCGAGGAAGTCGAAAATACCCAGTTTGGCTGTTAAATTGGCACCGATAGCCTGCAAAAATGGTCATCTGAAAGTCCTAAACTCGGTACTTAGGTATGTTAAAGACACAGAATATGTGTTATCCTGCCAACATGAATTTATAGTTTTACGGGTGTTGATGAATACTGTTAACGGTGTTCATCACCTTTCTTTTTCCACGTTATCTGGCGATAATATTCAATGCTCATCGCCTCATCTTTGATAACATTAAAATACTCAAACAGGTTCATTTCTTCTGGCAAAAGCCGTTGCATTGCCACAGGCGCGAGTTTGATATTCCCCTCTTGGGTGATTTGGAAGGCACGCAGTGAGGCATCTAAACGTATCAGCACCCCCTGCCGAGCCTGCAAATGCTTCACATGATAGACCTCTTTATCAATCTGAAATGCCCCACCGACCCGCCCCATACGATGAAAAATATGTCCATCATAATGGTCTATCCAGCTATTGGGTTTGACTTGACACGGTAACTTTGGCAAATCAGGTAAGTTAGGAAATGCCTCGTCTGGTGTTCTGTTTTTACAAGCTCGTCCTTGATGAATCCGCTCGGAATTATGGAATTTGACATATTTGGGGAAAACATGAAGCAATTCAGCCAGTGTTGACCAATCGCTGTGGGCTAACCATTCATTCTTGAATGACCCGATACACCGCTCAACATACGGTTTCAAATGAGGGCGACGTGGTGGGCAAATAACTGGTTCAACCCCAATAACGCGCAAGAATCGAACCAGAGGAGCAGGATACCCACGCGCTGACCAACTGGCAACAAAGCGCGGGTCGCGGTCAAATCGCAGGCGTTTTGGCAATCCATTCTGGTCGAATAGACCCAATATTGCCTCTAAAGCGGTTTGTGCATTGTACCCCTTTTGGCGACCTTCCAAGTGAACAATGCGGGATGTACCTCTATCCACCACAACAAAAAACTCATATGTACCCTCATCTGGAACTTCGACTTCACAGAAATTCATCTCCCATTCTTCCATTGGCGGAACGATGTCTAGGGGTATATGAATGCGTTCTGGACGCGGTTTAATATAGCCTAGCTCGCGCAGAATCTTGGTTACGGTTCGTGTCGATGTCGGGATTTTATGCTTTTTGAGAGTTGTCATTCGTCTCAAGTATTCGACGATGAGGCGTGCGCCTGCTGTTCGATGATATTTTTAGGTTAATGCCACCCGCAAATCGCCGATGGCATCTTTCACGGCTGGAGCTACTTGTTTGGGTGGATGATGCGGGGCGCGAGACCGGCTACGACACATCTCAAGGATGTTGGGGGGATTATCCACAAAGCGGTTACGCCATGTCCGCACGAATTTTTCTGATAAATTGAGGTGATTCGCACAACGGCGGTTGCTCCAGTCGGGTTGGTCTTTGAGTAAGAAGTACAGGCGCATCCGATGGAAGATGCGTTCACTTTCGGTATCCATCTGCAACTATCTCCTTTGTTTGGATTACGTTTTAGAAAAGATACCGAATTTATACCAATTTTCAACCTACTTCACGAATTTTTGCTGGAGTGCGTCCGATGTCTGTACCTCACCGCGCGGTCGATGTCGGGAATCAGCACAGAAGATGGATAATCGTCCATTCCCCAACCACCAACAAAGCGAGGGTCACGGTCAAAACGGAGCTTATCAGGTAGCCCATTCAAGATAAATAGTTGGTAAAGAGCAAGTAAGGCGGTTTCGGCTGTGTAATGCCTCTCGGATTGGGTATTTACAAGGATGGATGTGCCTCTATCAACCACAGAGAGAAACTCTGCTTTATCTGCCATTTGCCCGAAATCAAGTTCCCAATGTTTCATCGGTTCAGGTCGTCCAACAGGGTGATGCTCTTTGACGCGAGTTGGAATACGTCCACCTTCTTTGAGAACCAATGTAATGGTTCGAGATGAGCGTGGTAGATACTCATCCTGCAATAATCGGTCTTGGTGTAAGTGGTATAAGATGATTTCTGAGCCAACAACTCGGTTATAAACATCCTTTAGTTGGTCTCGAAAACTGAGAATCGCATTACGAACACGCATAGATAGGCGCTTTGGGCGGGTTTTAGGGGCACGCGACTGACTCTTGAACAGGTGAATGCCTTTTTGCTGTGCTTCTCGAAATCGTTTACGCCACTTCTTAACCCACGATAAACTACGTTTGAGTTCCTTTGCGAGGCGCGCAATTGACCAGTCTGGGTGGTCTTTCATGAGGTAAAAAAGTTTAATACGGTCAAGTTCCCATTCATCGTCCATAGAAAGATAACCTCCTATCCGTTTACTTTTGGTTGGATGGTAGTTATTTTACCTAGCCACGATGTCATTGCCCAATTTCTAGTCTTGACCTCACTACCCCTTACAAACAACGGCTTACTTCTTAGAGGGCGGCAACGAGGACAGTTATTTGCGAAGAAAATAACTTCGTGGTTGCTTAGGCTCTAAGAGAGTAAACAACGGCTTACTTCTTAGAGCAATTCTTCTAAGTAGCTATTTTAACCCTTTGTCACCCTTTATAACGTGCTATAAACTCTTATAAATCTTATTTTAATTACCAGAAAATCCGCATCTTTCGTCTCATCTACCCGACTACACTCGCATCGGCAACACCGTAAGGGTCAAATATGTTCGTCCTGCGCCGAATCAATCCACCCGCGCACCGAGCCTAACCCATCGCTCATCGCCTCTGTCCACGCCGCATTTGCCACCTGCGACTGAATTCCGCGCAGTCCGTGAA
>CALDGT010001027.1 GCA_937942935.1 uncultured Chloroflexota bacterium
ACGGCTATCACCGATGATATACAAATCGTTGCGCCAATCCCAATCTATCCACCATGCCCATAATAATGCACCGAAAAACAATCCAATGCCGATAATGCCACTAAAAGCGCCTAATCCCCATGTTGCACCAAATACCAGCACAGCAAATGCGCCTATGATGAGCAGTGCAGGGCGAATCATCTTGCGCCACCATGCAATCGCATGACGGCGATAAACAGTATCACCATCGGCATTAATGAATTTAGACCGTAGAGGCGCGAATATTTTTTGTTGTGGAGTGATGGTTTGATTTTTGCCACCAGATTCGCCAATTTCTTCGCCTGACAAAACACGTTCAATATCGGCGCGAATTTGGTCTCGGTCATTATTGATACCTGTATCGGCAATTTTTGCCCGATTTTCAAAAATAACTTCTTGCACCTCATCCACATTTTGAATCGTGTGCAGGTAAATATTGCCAGCATCACCCGCCGTCCGCAATTGAATTGAGCCATAACGGAATAACCGCGCCATTGGGTCTTTTGGATTAATTTCGATATTCACCTGATGAATCCGTGATAGCACTATCTCGGTTTTATGGCTACTGAGCGAAAATAATTTGCGTTCCAAATAAATCACCCGTTGGTTGGTGATGATGAGCATATCATTACGCCATTCGACAATGTGATATAGCATCAACACGGCAGGGATGAATAACCCCACAAACCCACAGGCAATGATTTGGACAAATGGAATGGGGACAAATGCCCACACCATCAATCCTGTGCCAAATAACATGGCAGGAAACCACCCTTTTTGGATGAATGACCACCAATGACGGCGTGTTTTGAGCAAGACCAACTCATTTTTCCGTTGACCATCAAACTCTGCCCGTTCTGTGGATACGGTGGATGGTGTAATTGGGGCAGGGGTATTGGTTGGTTGTGGTCTTGGTGATGGGCGTGGTTGTTGTGTTTGTTGTGGTGGTGTATTGATTGTTGGTGCTGAGGTAGGCTTTGGCTTTTCTGGCTTTGCTTCGACTGGGACAGGGATATATTGCTTGATTTGTGGATAATTGGCGACCACATCCCACAATTGATTGCGCGAGATAACCAAAAAAGATGAGGTGACACGCACGACCAAAGTGGCTGTCTCACGCCCTTTTTGGTATAGTGATTTTTCGTTGATGAATTGATTAGGCTCTAACCTGCCCACGCGCACATCATTACCATCATCATCTTGACGGATGAGGTCGGCACGTCCACTGATGAGCAAATACATCCCTTTGCTAGTTTCTCCTTGATGAAAGACCGTCTCACCTGCTTCGTAGCGTATAATCTGCATTGCCGATAGCGTCTGCTGGAGTAACTCTTCTGGCAGAGGGGCGAATAGGGGCAATTGCCTCACATGCGTTTCGATGAAACGGTCAGACATCTCTTATATCCCTCCCTCACTGAGCAAAAGCGCCACACGATTGAGTAGATTCATCAAATTAGGATGTGTAGCTTCAAAATGGTGAATAGCGACTGCTAATCGTTCTCCTAATCCCTGAATATTGCTGGCTCTAAGGGGGTCTGGTTGAGATAAAAGGGTTTCGATATTGCTATTGAGCGCATTGAGGATGGCGCGTCCTTCTTCATCATTTGGGCTAGTTTTTTGCAGATGCTCTTGTAATTTTGCCAACGATTGGCGGACATTTGTTTCTCCCATGATTAGACCTCCTTATAAGGTGAATTGTTGTTTTTGCACAGGGACAGAGACGTGCATATTAAAATGTTCACTCAATGATTTTTGTAAAGCCGATGATGCTTTTTCTTCGCCATGAACCAAAAAGACTTTTTCTGGTTTTTGGCGCATTCCGCCGACCCAATTCATCAATTCATCGTGGTCAGCATGACCGCTAAACCCATTCAAGACTTCTATACGCGCCCGCACAGGTTGTAGCTCGCCAAAAATCCGCACTTCTGGATGTTTTTCGACTAATTTTCGCCCCAGCGTGTTGGGTGCTTGCCACCCTGTAATCAGAATCGTGTTGTTGGGGTCTTCGATTCGATTCGAGATATGATGCACAATCCGCCCAAATTCTGCCATACCACTGGCACTAATGATGATACATGGCTCACGCTTATAATTCAGTTGTTTGCTTTCTTCGACTTGACGCACATATGTGACCATCTCAAACCCAAACGGGTCATGACTGTTGATTTCGGTCATGAATTTGCGAATTTCATCATCATAACATTCTGGATGCAATTGAAAAACGGAGGTCGCATTGACTGCTAGTGGGCTATCCACATAAATCGGCATTTTGGGAATATCCCCTCTTTTGAGCAATTGGTGCAGGGTATAGACAATTTGTTGTGTCCGACCCACCGCAAAAGCAGGCATAATCACCGAGCCGTTACGCCGGTAGGTGTCGGTGATAATTTTTTCGAGTTTACGCTCAGAATCTTCGTAGGCTTCGTGTAATCTGTCGCCATAGGTGCTTTCCATGATGAGATATTGTCCACCATCTAAAATTTCGGGGTCACGGATAATGGGAATGCCCACCCGCCCAACATCACCACTAAAAATGAGCCGATAATCTCGACTGGTCTCGCGGTCTACAATATCTAAGACAACACTGGCGCTTCCGAGCATGTGACCCGCATCATGAAAGGTTAATCCAACACCATTGGCAATTGTCGCCCTGCGCCCATAACCGCGTGTGGTGAAATATTGCATACTGGTGAGGGCATCTTGATAGGTATAAATGGGTTCTACAGATTTACCGCCCTGCCGTTTGTGTTTTTTACTCACAAAAGCGGCATCTTTTTCTTGGATAAAACCACTTTCGGGAAGCATAGTGGCACATAAATCGCGCGTGGCAGGGGTGCAGATAATATCGACATTAAAACCTTGTTTGACCAAATTGGGGATATTGCCCGAATGGTCAATGTGGG
>CALDGT010001028.1 GCA_937942935.1 uncultured Chloroflexota bacterium
CTCATCAAAATAGGTTGCATCATCATAAAGATTTTTAGCGATTTGCCTTAAATCATCAATATCCCTTTGAAGCCTTACACTAAATGATAGATTCGCATCTTGTTGATTGAGAATACGTCCAGATGTTCCCCAACTACGAGTTAAGCGATGGACTTCTACAGGTAGAACAATACAACCACCCTCATCTATGCTCATAAATTGACCTTTTTGTGGCATATGGTGTATATCTAATGCATCACCACCTGATGAGAGGTATCTTAAATCCTTGTAACTTCCTGTTTGACCTATTGTAACACCTCTACCTCTAGCACTTCCCCCTAGATTATCACCATTATCCGCAAAATAAGTTGGTCCATTATCTACTTGATTCCAATCATCAACTGCCTGTGTCCAATCATTAGTTGTTAAGCGTTGGGGATTATTGTAAGCATCAAAGAACCAATCCACATCATCATTAACTTGTTTCATAAACTGAGTGGCAGTTGTAGGCGATTCACGGATAATGCGATAAAGATCGTGAACACCTTGTTGCCCCGTCTCATAGAACCCTTTAATCATTGGTGCAATCTGTCGCCTTACACTTGGAATAGTAAAGAGCGCCGTTGGCAGAAGCGCGAGGGTTGCAACGCCTAACGCACTACCGAAATCACCATTTGCCAAATGCCCAACTGCCTCTACTCCTGAAATCGCCCAATCTATCGGTTCAAATAAAAGCGCCCCTGTGAATAAAAGTGCCTCCGCCAGCCAATCATGACTCGGTGTGGTTGCCTGTGGCGCACCTGGGATAGGTTGCCCAATGGCATCACGGGAATTTTCTTGGGAAAGATCTGGGCTAGCCGTAAACAGATCTACCAAACTTTGATAGGCTGGATGGTAGGTTTCTGATGTTGAGAGAGAAGGGCTGAAAGTCTTCGCAACCTCAATGAGATTCAACAAGTCCGTATTGGTGAGTGAATGAACCGCATATGGAATTGTTGAAGCAATTTCTGCATCAGATGCGAAAAGGTTGTAATTGCCGTATGTGCCTGTATCTAATCCTACAATGTCTTCATTCCCCATTGTGGCAGTTAAGATGCGAAGCATGAGTTGGCGTTGGTCTTGATAAAGTTCACGCAATCCAGAAGGGGATAGATTGTTTATACCATTGATACCTGTGGCATAATCATCAAATGTGTCGAAAACATCTGAATGGAAAGGGTTATTCAGCTCTCCTTGTTGACGAAGAGTAGCAAATGTATCTATTTGACCAAAATTTTCAAAATTATGGCGAATGGGTGAATTAGGGATAGTATCCAGTTGTTTAATCGCTAAGATTTCATCCTTTAGATTTTCTTGGAAACTCGGCTCACGCCACAGATTGGCGGTGAACAGCGACCCACTGACCCAATTATCCATATTTGCCATGCGGTCGAAATAGGTGGGTAATTTCACATCAACTACTTCATTATAAGTATAGCGTTGGTTTTCTATCGCCCTTTCAAGATAGGGTCTGAGGCTCTCAGGCACAGATTCATTTTCATTGAAGACTAAACCTGAATTGGGATTTAAACCTTTCTCCAAATTAATTGATAAAAGGTTTAATTGCTCAGTCGAGAGTGTAGATAAATCTATGTTCTCAAGGGGCGGAATTTCCAGATAATCTGTGATAAAACGCTCTTGGAGTTCTTTCTCACTCAAATCATAGGGTTGTGTCATACGGAAATTGGTGAAATTGACCCAATGAGCGAACATATCTGCCCATTCGTCTTGAGCGTTTGCATCTATGCCATCAACTGTGAAATTGGAACTGTTGGTCATTCCAACGGGACCACCAACATGAGACATATCCACCATGCCAGCACTACTACGATTCCAAGTGTCACCAGTGAACCCGCTTGCAATCTGCTCTTGATGTGCAATCCCATTTCGTTGCAATTCAGATGTGCCATAATTGAATGAGCGATGGTCTAAAACCTGTCCAAACTCGCGGGTGATTGCCCATTGCAGGCTATCTGGGATTAATGCCCCTAAACCTGATTGATAGAAAATGGTGCTATCATCATTATCTGCATCCCACTGTGTATGAAGCGGGTCAAGTTGCCATGACTTCTCAACTTTTTGAATCTCAACATGCCCAATAGCATTCTTGAAAACTTGCTCTGGACTGAGGGTACTCAAATCGAACCGACTCATGCCCAAATCCAGCAACCCGCTTTGAATGGCTTGGTAATACAAGGCTTGGGCGGTGGTTTCGGTGGCTAAGAACGCATCATATGTTTCAGTTGCCGACCAATCCACATTACCGTCTGTCATCAGTTCGACATCGTAATTGGTGTCGAGATAATGGGTATATTGAGTCGCCAGAATCGCAT
This sequence comes from uncultured Chloroflexota bacterium, assembly GCA_937942935.1. Classification (GTDB taxonomy): domain Bacteria; phylum Chloroflexota; class Anaerolineae; order Aggregatilineales; family Phototrophicaceae. The sequence continues at coordinate 2,352 of CALDGT010001028.1, forward strand.
CAATTTCTGCCTCGGTTGTGCCTGCCATGACAATCAGGTTGCCTGTATCAGGGGGTGGGGGGACAGGCAAATCCTCTACTGATAATGTGAGCGGAATGGTATTGATGATATTCGTCAAAATCGGGGTGCTGATATGCAACGGCATAACACCGCCACCACCACCTACACCAGATGTAACGGGTGGTTGGAGACGCACCGCGACCTGACTCATGTTAGTGGTAATGGTCTGGTGGGCGATATTTTGATGTTCCGTGACTTGAGTATCCACAAAGGTTGTTAAGTGTTGGCGTTCCCGTTCAACAAAATCTTGTTTGATTTCCAAACTCTTTTGTTGGATGGCATGATTCACATCCACCACACCCTTGTTGGTCTCAACCATCAATTCAATGCGCTTATCTGACCCCTTTCCATTGGGGATGTTATTTTGTTTTTGGGTCACAAGGCTGACGGCAGAATCACGGACTTCTTCCAATTCGGTGTCTGACCAATTGAGCAAGGTTTTATCAATATACTTGTTGGCATCTTGGAAGTGTTGGGTGAGTTTGTCACTATCCCCTTCGCGCAAGGCTTCGCGGATAAGGTATTGGAAATACCCTAACTCACCACGGTCATCTGCAAAACGCCAATCCCCGTTTTCATCCTTCTCGAAGTGCATATTACCCAATTCCCAGAACAATTTCTGGAGATGGGGTGGCAAATCTTCAACGGTGCTACCGGGTGGGAACATGCCACCTGTGTTAGCGGTTTGTTGTTCGGCTTGACGTTTGGCTTCTGCCTCAGCGACTTTTTGCTCCCAAATGGCATAATCTGCCCAGAATTGACGATTTGCCTCGCTTTGAGTCACTTCGGTCATGACAGATTGTTGGGCATTTTCTTGCATCACCTGATTTTCTGCCCAATTTTCTTCGGCGGAGTCTTTTTGTTCCGCGAGGACGGCAACGAGATTCGCTTGTGCAATCGCATCCTGTTTTGCCAATTCATCTTGTTTTTTGCGGGCAGATTCACTTTTCATCACACCAGCACCCGCCATGGTCAAGCCCAACATGGCAAGCATGGTCACATCCAACGGGGCATTTTCAGGGATGGTTGCGCCTGTGGTTGGGTCGGAGATGATTGCACTTTCGGTTGGCACAAACGCGACAGGATGTTCGACATATTCTAATGGGACAGGATTGGTTCGGACTCGCGGTGGATGACTTTCGAGGGCAAAATCTCCCTCACGAATGATGGTAGGTGTCCGACGAATTTTGTCACTGGTGTTGCCTGTTTGGTGTGAATCGGGTGTTATATTGCCCAACTCATGAATTTCTTCACGGATAACTGGCAAGCGACTCAAACGAGGGGGATTGCCAGCAGGAGGAATGTGTGCTTCCAATGGGAACACATCGCTCAGGCGAGTTGTTTCGGTATCCTCGCGGATGAACGGTGGACGACTGATGCGAGGGTTATCGCTCAGGGTGGTCGTGTTGGTATTGGTGGTAT
>CALDGT010001029.1 GCA_937942935.1 uncultured Chloroflexota bacterium
GCGTAGTGGCTTGATATATCAAGCCACTACGCAACATAATTCTTCGCTACACATTTTCCCCTCATGTAAGAAAGCCCAATGGTAAATCTTCTATACAGTTAGATATGTGCTTATTAGGAGGATGATTCAAATGGCAAAAGCGATATGGAATGGTGTTGTTTTGGCAGAAAGCAATAAAACCATCATCGTAGAAGGCAATCATTACTTTCCCCCAGAATCTGTAAATATGGAATATTTCAAGCCGAGTGATACCCATACCACTTGTCCATGGAAGGGATTAGCCAGTTATTACACCATCGAAGTAGATGGCAAAACCAATCCTGATGCGGCGTGGTATTATCCCACCCCAAAAGAAGCCGCCAAGCATGTGACAGGGCGTGTCGCATTTTGGAAGGGCGTCACAGTCGAGAGTTAAAAACAGCAAACCCCTCGTCATGAGGGGTTTTTTCATGGTGATATATCCCAATTTGTGCTATAACAGTGTGTGGGAGTGGTTGTGTCCCGGTGGATGCCACAGTCTTCAAAATTGATGGTAGGTTGTTCTGCAAGCTACGGTGGGTTCGACTCCCATCCGCTCCCGTCTTAAGCACATTTTAGGAGGCATTCATGTCCCAAGACCCGCAACTTCCAAAAGCAACAGATGAATTTGAATCAGATTCTCTGATGAGCAACGATGCACGTTCACTCCAAGCCGATAAACCCCTCACAGACCCCACATACGACTTGCTCAATTATGATGGATTTGCCACCACACTCGCCAGCAGTATTCAGACGATGATGCCCCCAGAAGGCTTGGTTATGGCAATTTATGGACCTTGGGGCGCGGGCAAAACCACGCTGGTGGAATTTACGCTACATCATCTCGAAAAAATCGCCATCGAAAATCGTCCTATCATCGTCCGATTCAATCCGTGGTGGTTTTCTGGGCATGAGAATCTCATTCGCATTTTTTTTGAACAAGTCCAAATCTCGCTCCGCAACAAATTAGAACAACGCTTTTATGCAGGCTTAGATATTATGCGTGAATTGGGACGCATGGTATCGAAAACCCCAATCCGTACGGTGCGGATGACGGGGACAATTGCGGGGAACTTACCCACCCCAATGGATGATGATGTAATCGCCATCAAAAAACAGGTAGCTGACCGCCTTCGCAAACAAAATCGGCGCATTTTGGTCGTCATTGATGATATAGACCGTTTAATGGGCGAAGAAATTCGTCAATTATTCACCGCCATCAAAGCCATTGCCGACTTTCCTAATGTCATTTATTTATTGGCATTTGACCGCGATGTCGTCCTCAGTTCACTGAGCAAAGCACTAGGGTATCCCGCCGATGACTATCTCGAAAAAATTGTCGAAGTCGGGTTTAGCTTGCCTCTCACCGACCACTCCGAGATGTTACGCTTGATGTCTGAACAAATAGATGCCCTCATCGGCGAAACACCAGAACGCGATTTATTTGATATATCGTTATTCGGAAAAGTTAATTATTTAGGCGATGTTCATGAATTTATCAATACCCCGCGCGATGTGTTACGCCTCATCAATACCCTCAGCGTGACCTTTCCCGCCGTAAAAGAGGTGGTTTACCCACCCGATTTTGTGACCATTGAAGCCTTGCGTGTGTTTATGCCTGATGCGTATGAAGTCATCCGCCGAAATAAAATTTTGCTCACAGGTACAAAAGCCCTGCCAGCCCATCAACAATTTTTGGAGTTGTTGGTAAACCAATTCGCTGATGATGAGTTGCTACGGCGTATTTTGATTGGTCTATTCCCCAAATTCACCGCCGATTACACCGCTTCTAGTGAACGGATATGGCGCGAGCAGAAGCGAATCTGCTCACCCGATTGTTTTGACCAATATTTCCGCTTCTCTATCCTCAATAACACACTTTCTGAAGTGGAATTGAATATTATTCTCTCCGCAGGAGAAGATAAAAAGCGTATGGGCGAAATGGTGGTAGCATTTGCCCATCAAAATCCGCCTCGTGTGGGGGCATTATTGCGAAAATTACGTGATAATGTTGGCAATGTGCCAATGGCAAACTTGCGCCCCATGATAGAAGCCTTTTTAGATATTGGCGACCAACTTATCAATTTAGAACCACCTGTCGCGTATCGGCGTTACGATTCTAATCGCGCAGAATTGGTGCAATTACTCCTCAAATTATTACGCCGTACCGACCCCAATAGTCACGCTAATATTTTAGAGATGGGGCTTAAAAATGGGGCATCAAACCTTGTGCCGATTACCCTGATTTTCACCATTGGACAATTGAATGGCAACTACGGTTATTTGGGCTTTGTGGATGAGCGTGACCGTGTGGTGAATGTGACCGATTTGCCCCGTTTGCACCATATTGTCATCACCAAAATCGAAGCAGTTGTGAATGCCCCGAATTTTATTCAAACCCGCGACTTTTTGGATGTGGTATATATGTGGCTCAAAATCGCGCCCGATTCGGCACAAGTTTGGCTCAATAAAACACTTGAAACACCCAAGCATCTCGCCTATTTCATCCGCCAATTCATGACCACACTCCCTAGTGGGGAGGTGATTATCAGCGATGATATTGAGCATTACATGCACTTGAGTGAATTGGTGAGTCGTGCCAAGACCATGCAAGAGACCAATGGGTTTACAGGGGCAGATATGGCGATTGTGCGTGTCTTTGTGGATACAGTCAGCAAACAAATATAATTATTCTGTGGTGGCGGGTGATATTATCCGCCACCTTGTTCCATTTATTTTTTAATCACAATATTGATTTGGTTCACACCCAATGATAATGGTGTCCATGTGGTGCGTGTAACCACTTGGGCAAAGGCGGGCAATCCAAACATGCCAAATTGCACCACTTTGGGCAGAATTGGCAAATAGGGGACATCCCATAAGCCATCACCAAATTGCCGTTTGACCGTGAACCCCGCTTCTTGGCACCAATTTTTCCATACCGATGGCACTTGGCAATTGATATGTGTTTTATCTTTGCCAATAGCATCATTCTCACGGTCTTTGAAACGCCTAAAACTGTATTCAGGGTGGGGTGTTGCGAATAAAAATAAGCCATTGGGTTTGAGTAGCCGATACACCTCGCGGATGGTTGCTTGTGGGTCTGGCAGATGCTCAACCAAATGTAATGCCACCACCGCGCTAAATGTCCCCGCCTCAAATTGGCTAATATCTGCCACATCCATTTGATAGGCTTCGGCTTTTGGCGCATTAATCTTGGTTTGCTCAATACTATAATCAATCAGGTCAATGCCCACACACGCATATTCCTCTTGGAGCAATCCGAGCAAATGTCCCAATCCACACCCCAATTCAAGCAATTTTCCGCCATCGCGCGGGGCAAATCGGCGCACAAGACTAGCATAATAGCGCCGAGCAAACCAATACATGCTAAAGCGCCCTAAATCTCTATCGGAATAATTCCATTTTTCAAAATATTCGCGGGTATAGTGTGCGCGTGGGTTATTATCCATGATTTATTCTTTCTCAATATCAAACACGAAAGGGCGCAACACTGTGCGCCCTTACATATACACCCCATTATATCAGATTACGCAATGGTCACATCATCGCACAGATACACATCTTGAATGGCTTGGAGCAATGCCGCGCCTTCTGCCATTGGGCGTTGGAAGGCTTTACGACCAGAAATCAGCCCAGTTCCGCCTGCACGTTTGTTGATGACGGCGGTTTGAATGGCTTCTGCGAAATCGTTATCACCACTCGCACCACCAGAGCTAATGAGACCAATGCGCCCCATATAACCGTTTGCCACTTGGTAACGGGTGAGGTCAATCGGATGGTCGCTGGTCAATTCGGTATAAATACGTTCATCCAATTTGCCATACGATGACCCGCCTGTATTGAGTGCCTTAAAGCCACCATTGGTCACGGGTAATTTTTGTTTGAGGATGTCGGCTTGGATGGTCGCGCCTAAGTGGTTGGCTTGGCTCGATAGGTCGGTGGATGTTTCGTGATTGACACCATTCACCTTGAATTGTGGATTCCGCATATAGCACCACAACACGGTTGCCATGCCCAATTCATGAGCATACGCAAAGGCAGAAGCCACTTCTACCAATTGGCGGGCGCTTTCTGGGCTACCAAAATAAATGGTTGCGCCAACAGCCACAGCACCCATATTCCACGCTTCTTTAATTGTCCCAAACATGATTTGGTCAAATTTGTTGGGATAGGTGAGCAGTTCATTATGATTAATTTTGACCATGAAGGGGATTCTGTGGGCATATTTCCGCGCCACTGCACCCAACACACCAAAGGTAGAGGCTACCGCATTACAACCGCCTTCGATGGCGAGTTCAACAATTTTGGCGGGGTCAAAATATTCTGGATTGGGGGCGAATGATGCGCCTGCCGAGTGTTCAATCCCTTGGTCAACGGGCAAAATAGAGACATAGCCCGTATTTGCCAGCCGTCCTGTACCAAACAATTGCCCCAAACTACGCAAAACTTGTTGGCTACGGTCTGTTTGTGTATATACCGTGTCCATAAAATCGGGGGAGGGCAAATACATTGTTTCTTTGGGAATTGTGGCACTTTTGTGATTGAGTAAGTAATCCGCTTGGCTACCCAATGCTTCTTCGATTTTATCAATCGTATAGGTCACTTTGGGTTTTGGGAATTTACTTTTAGCTTTGGATTTTGTCCGTTCTTTAAGCATGACTGCTGTCCTTTCAACTGAATAACGCATCTATTTTACCCGATAGCGATATGAGTGGCAAATGAGGAACAACATGGATTTTTGGGGAAAAATAGCATATTGCATAGTATTTTGGGGATGAAAATAGATATTTAGTGGTTTGTGGTGGGGTTATCTATATGTGGCGGGACATACGGGCGCGTTGCACCCTAGTACCCGCCCTACCAATTGCCTGTTTTATCCCCCAAAAATCAATTGTTTTGTAGGGCGGGACTTGCATCGCGTATGTCCCGCCGTTTTACCGCCCTACAATTCAAATTGTTTATTTATGGATTCGGTGTTGGTGTCACGGCTTGCGCGGTTGCCGTTGCAATAAATTCTGCGGTAGCGGTGCGTTCTGCGCTAATCGTGGCGGTTGCATCCAATACCGTTTGGGTGGCAGTTTGGGCGGTGGCAGTGGCTTCTGCACGCACATTTTGAATCGTGACCACTCGCGCCAAAACATCGTCCATAAACGGATAATCAAATACTTCATCCCATGTGATGAGCCATTCATAATCGGCTAGGGCAGATGTCGCATCATCGCGTGCCTCAAAAATGAGGGCGCGTAAATAACGCCGACTGCCTGTTTCTAAAACATCCAAAGAGCGATTAATCGTGGTGAGTGCATCATTCAAATTGCCCAATACCAAATGCGCCCGCGCCCGATATTCATCGGCAATCGGGATTAATTCGGCAGGAATATCATTCCCAACCCGATTCAATAATCCGAGTGCAGAGCTATAGGTTTCTGTATCACCAGATTCAGCCGTATCCATCAAAATCCGCGCCAAATACAAATTGACTTCGCTATCACTGACCGCACCCGAACCGAGCAATAATGCGGAATCGGCTTCGACTGTTTCATAATCACCAGAGGCATACGCCATCCGCATCCGCAAGACGCGCACTGTAATATCATCACGCAAATTCAGCGATTCGGTCAAATCGGCTAATGCGGCAGAGAACCGCCCTTCATTGATATATAAATTCGCCCGCGACAGATAAATATCTGCCACCACATCGCGCTTGCCCCCAATTTGCAAGGCAAGGTCATAGACACTGAGCGCGAGGTCGGGTTTGCCTTCTGCTTCGCGGGCATTCCCCAATTGGCGGTGAGCTTCGGCGCTATTTCGCAAATAAAACAGAAAATCTTGGCTATAAATCACAGCACGTCCGGGGTCTCCGAGTGCGATTGCCGCCTCAATCCGTATGCCATGACCGCGTTCAATGAATGGATTCAGATAAACCGCCAAATATCCCTGATATTCTGCCAAATCATAAGCCACACGAGCACCCTGTGCATTGCCTTCTAATGCTAATCGTCTGGCTTGTGCCAAATACACCTCGCCTTTTTGAATAACGAGCGCGACATTGGTCTCTAAGCCTTGTATTTGTTGGGCGGCGGTAAGCCGTGTGATAGCATCGCTATATTTACGTTCCAAAACAAAGGCTTCTGATAAAGTGATATGCGCCTCAACAAAAGTGGGGAAGGTCTCTAAAATCGTTTCTGACCGTTCTTTGATGAGTACCACCAACCGATTCACCTCATTCGCAATGCCCCGCACTTGGGCATTTTTGGCTTGTCGGATGAATACTTGTGCAAACCCCAAATTGATGAGTGGGGAATATTGGCGTGCATCATCTCGTGAGATGGCATTTGGGCTGGATGTATCATTTAAGCGGGTTTCGGCTTCGGTCAAAATAGCGAGTGCGCTGGCATAATCGCCTTGTTGAGCATAAGCCATCGCTTGCAAATAAGCAGGATATGGGTTAAATAATCCACCCAATCGCGCTTGTTCGGTGGCGGCGAGTGGCAAGGCGACATCGGGTTCATTTTTTTGGAGTGCCACAACCGCCGTAGATAACCCGCTATTGAGTTGCGCGGGCAAATAAACTGCCGTGGGTAATGGAGTCCGTTCTTCTACGCCTGTGGGCCACGCCACCAATTCAAGTTGTGGATTCGGCGATGGCGTCGGCGTGAATGTCGGCTCTTTAGTGAAATCTTTTGTGGGTGATGGTGTCGGCGTAAAACCGGGTGTATTGGTGGGCGTATTGGTGGGTGTAGATGTTGGCAGACGTGGTGTGGGAGATGCGCCAAAGACAATTAACTGAATTTCTGGGCTATTGCTCACCACAACCGCCGAAATTGCGACGATAATCACCAAAAAGGTCGCAATCGCCGCGCCGATTTGTGAGCGTAATACCCAAATTTCGCGCTCACCCGCCCGATTTTTTTCTTTCGATACCCATTTCACTTTTTTACTAGGGTTGCTTTGGGCTTGGTAGGCTTGGAGCAATTCGGCTAATGCCGCCTGATTTTGGGCAATTTTTTCGGCATTAGGAATCGGGATAGACGCATCACCAACCCCTTCATCATCATCTGCAAGAGATTGCGCCAATGAACCTCGTTGTGGCACTAATTTGGATGGGTCTACACCAAAAGCCCGCACTGCTTTGAGCGCCATCTCATTATTTGGGTTAATCTCTAACACTTTTTGCAAGCATAATAAACGTTCTTTTTTCTCTTTTAACACACTAGCCAACCATAGCCAACCATTTTCGCTATGAGGATTGAGTCGTAAGGCATTTTGAAGCAACTTGCGGGCTTCATCTTTATTGCCAGCTTTTGCCGCCAAAATCCCCCGTTCTTCTAATTCACGCGCTTTGTCATCGGACATAAGACCATCATCCTTCTGATAATATGAATGAATGAGTCTATTTTACCCTGTTATGGGCAGAAATAGCGACATTTGGTGATAAATAAAAAACCGAGCCATTTATTTAGACTCGGTTTTTATGATTGCAAATAGAAATGAGGTTCATAAAAGCTAAAATGCGACAGGTCTAACCACTTCTGCATTCACATCATACACATCAAATGTCATTGTAGGCAGGCGTAACACCCCATAGGTGTGAGATGTAGCGCGTGAACTTTTGAAGGTATACACCGACCCCGGATTAATGACACATCCTTGCTTGACTTGCACAAACATCGGCACATGCGTGTGTCCTGTGATGAGGACATCGGCTTGCAACGACCCTAACATCATATCGAGCAATGTGTTCGATACGTGGTCACGGTATAACCCCCATAAATTGCTACCGGGTTTTCCATGACACATAAATAACTTCACGCCCTCAAAATTCCCTCGCCAATCGAGTGGCAGGGATTTGAGAAAATGAGCGTTTTCGGATGATAAATCATAAAACCACTCATCATGATTGCCACGAACAGTTTGGATATTGCGCTCACGAATAAGCGATACTACACGATTCTGTTCGGGTCCTCTCCCGACCAAATCGCCAGCACACAATATATGGTCAACGTGGTGAACGTTATCCAACCTATCTAAGACAATTTCTAGCGCCCGATAATCTCCATGTACATCTGAAATAACACCTATATTCATCCCTATGGCTCTTCTTGAATTCGTTATGAGTTTATTATAACCCAAATTTTTCAAAATTCCCTTACAGAATATAGGAAAATTGATAGATAATTTTAGGCGTAGATACACCTGCCTTTAGGTATGGAGATAAGCTAAGGCTCTCCCTTTCATATAACCATATCCGTCCGATTTATGGAAACTTTTGAAAAAACGGTGATGGATGCCCTGTATGGTTTCTGTTACCGTTGTGATGTTGAAATACCCATTTGCCCGAACAGCCACCTTACCGATATAAACACCCTCTTTTTTACCCGATGTGACCACTGCTTTCACCATGTCACCCGTCTGAAATCCAAAATACATCTTTTGGCATTGGCGTGTCGCTCGTGGAAACCCATATTTATCAGGCTTGGTCATTTGCCGATTGCCTCTGCCAACCGCTTTGATAAGCAATGGTTGGTGATTTGGACTAACATATACCGATTGTCCGCTTTCACCGACACACATCGCATCAAGCCAATGTGTTTTCGGGTAATCTTGTAGCGCACGATTGTATTTGGTGCGACCACCTGTACCGATTTCTATCGGCAAACAAAACTGTTGCAATGTTTCATACAATTTCCAACGTGTGGCATTGACAGCAGAAGCATCTTTAAGGGGTATCTTCGCCAGTTTCTGCACATTGGGATGACCAAACTCGTCAGCAGTTTGGTTGCCCTTTTCCTGATTGCAAGGTCGACATGCTAGTGCGAGATTGCTCACGCGGTTACTCCCACCTCGTGATTTTGGAATAATATGTTCAACTTCAAGTGGCACATCTTTCGCCCCGCAATAAACACATCTCCGCCCAAATTTTTCGAGTAGATATTCTCGCACTTCATAACCCCATAATTCACCTTGTTGATACTCAACACCGCTTATTTCGGGGTTAACCATTGCTTGGGTATTAAACTTGACCAGTTCCATCGCCAAATGTGTGACTGGCGCATAGCGCATTAACCGCCTTATCCATGTTTGTGTGTTATAAACACGGCTCATCAGCGATGGGGCAAGCCACCCTTTCGGATGTGTGCGATTATTAAATCGTGCTTGGCGATAGCGCAATTTGCGTGTTCTGCGACCACGCCGTAATTGCTTGCGACTCAATAGTGCATCACGAATTTGCTGACCACGATGGTTCAATTCACCTGCCCATACACAATACAATCCCTGCTTAAATTCAGCCACAACTGCTATGCCTGTCGTTTTGCTACCAGGGTCTAGCTTGAACTGAACAGGTTGGGTTTCACCGCCTTCACGGTCTTTTAGGATAATGGTAAACGGATGACGGCGAAAAACTGCCGCCTTCCCAATCTTCAATAACTGCCTAGCCCGTGCAGAGTTACACGGCATCAATGGGTTTTTGGTTTTATCGAGTACAAATACTCGTTGCATCAAAAGTTACCTTTTGGTCTCCGTTTTCACGGGTTAAGGTCACCTCGTCAATGTTATTGGGTGGTTTTGTATGTACATCACACTGGCTTACACCCATTTCGACCTGTTTAATGAGGTACCGCAGAGTTCGGAGCTGGTGAAGCACCCCGAAGTGCCTATGTATTCACCCATAACATAGCCAGCCATTGCTGACTGGCTGAGACTGGTAAGCATTATCTATAATAAAAACCAACACCTAAAGGTGTGGGGATGCTTACTCCTATACTCTTTGTGAATTTGTTATGAGTCTATTATAACCCAAACTTTTCAAAACTACCTTACAGAATATCGGAAAATTCATAGATAATTTGTACGAAGCTATTTGGTAAATTGTGAAAAATCTATCTCTCCATCGGCATCGCGTTTTAGGTTTTTGAGGGGGTCATCACCCTTTTTATCACTCGGTTTATCGCCTGTTGGGGGGCGTGGGGATGGCTTTGGCGTCGGGATAATTTCGGGTGATTTTGGCTTGGGTTTATCGGGTAAGGCATTCATAAAGGGGCGAATCAGGCTAAAATAGGCGGATGCGCCCAACATCGCCAATGCCAACCCCATCCAAATGAACGCCCACACGGTTGAGGTTAATCCAAATTGGCACGCCATTTGTTGGGCATCGCTCACCCGTGTACCCGTACACCCGTTATCTCCCATTTGCGTGAGATAATTAATATCTAGCACTGCATTGGTGGCGGTCAATAATGCCAAAACTGTGAGGAGCAATTGCGATAAATAGGGGGTGGATTTCCACGCCATACCAATCAGCAATAAGCCAAACAAGACACCGACAATCATCGCTGTCCATGCGCCACTGGCATCTGGTCGAGCATATAACGCCGTGAATACAACTAAAAATATGCCAATAATGGCGCTATAGGTGCGCGGGTGTGGGTGACGATACAAAAAATAAAATAACCCAGACCCAAACAACGCCGCGCCTAAATAGCCTGCGGGCAAAATCGCAAATCGTGACCCGCCCATCGTGGTCGCCAATCCAGACCCATCTGGCGAGACAGTGAATTGCAACACCTGCCCACCCGTTATCAATGAGGCGATACTATGCCCTGCCTCGTGGATATAGGTCACAAATAAGCGTAATGGATAGGTCAAAAACGATAGTGAAGGGGTATTCCATAACAAATAAGCCAAAATTCCGCCAAAAAACAAGATGATGAATGTTTGACGGCGCGAAATACGAACAGGTTGTGGTTTTGAATTGGACATGCGTAAATATCCTAAAATCGTGTTATAGTCGTTTAGCATAGTGTACGATAAAAATGAAGGAAAAGTATTATGGCAACTCCTGATGCACTCCGTTTTGGCACAGTCGGCGCACCCCAAACCACCCCTAAAAGTGGCACACCCGCCGCAATTGAACACACCAAACAATTGGGATTGGGTCATTTAGAAATTGCATGGGTGCAAAGTGTCCGTGTGACGGATGAATCGTGTGCAGAAATCAAACGCACCGCCGAAAAATTTGGCATTAGCCTGAGCATTCACGCGCCCTATTATATCAACTTGAACAGCCAAACATCTGAATTGATGGAAAAAAGTGATGAGCGCCTGCTCGCCGCCGCCCGTAAGGGATTTTTGGCAGGCGCAAAAGAAATTGTCTTTCATCCGGGGAGTTATCATGGGCAACCGCCCGAACAAGTTTATGAACGCGCCAAAGAAAAATTGCTAGAATTGACAGCCATTTTGCGTGAAGAAGGCGTAGCGGTGAATTTGCGCCCCGAAACGATGGGGAAATCTGCCATGTTTGGCTCGTTGGATGAAGTCTTGCAACTAAGCAAAGAGGTTGATGGTGTTTTGCCGTGTATTGATTGGGCGCATTTACATGCTCGGCGCGGAGATGGTACCTTCAACAGTTATGCCGAATTTGATGATGCGCTCAAAAAAGTGCGCGATATGCTCGGTGAACGCGGTATCAAAACCCTCCACAGTCACATGAGCGGGATTGCGTATACAGCGAAAGGTGAAAAAGAACACCTGCCCCTCAACGAAGCCGATTTGCGCTATAAAGAATTGATGCAAGCCTTTGTGGATAATGGGGTAGAAGGCTCGGTCGGTGTGGAAGCACCAGAACCGTTTCATGTGGCAGATTGCCTCACCTTTCAGGCGACCTACCGCCGTTTGATGGCGCTCAAATC
>CALDGT010001030.1 GCA_937942935.1 uncultured Chloroflexota bacterium
GGATAAAAAGCGTGTGTCGTATCCGACCACCATTTCGGGCGGGGTTGTGCCTGTGTAGGCTTTATTGACCCAATTCGCAACCGCCTGTGATACCAGACGGACATTTTCAAAGGTGAAGGTGTCGGCGATGACTGCCCGCCAACCATCTGTTCCGAAATGAATAGACATAAAAATTTTTTCCTTTTGTCGCACCTATATCAAACAGGGCGCAATCCAATGCGCCCCGATGTGTAAATGCCGATATTTTACCTGTAAGGTGTTTATTTTCATATCGTTTCATCGAATAATGCCAATAATGGCGTTCCATCGCGGTTTGGCGCAGAGGCTAATAAATGTTTGAGCGTTTGCCGATGCTCACTGAGTACCCCTTTCGCATTGCAAATCGTGCGGGCGGTTTGATAGGCATTTTTTGCATGGATGAGGTGTTCATCATCACCCGATATGCACCATAGACCCGTATATGCCAACCCGCGAGCATAATGTTCACGGTAAAGCTCATGTGTGTGGGCAATATAAATAGATGACCATTCTAAGGTTTGCTCAAAACCGACTTGTGCTTTCTGATAATTGTTCATACTCAAATAAATACACCCGTTCACTGCCCACATTGTACTCATATCATCAGCATCATATCTTTCTTCTATTCTGCTGTATTGATGAGCGCCTTCATTATCGCCCATCAGCCATAATAGGCGTGCTAAAGCGATTAAATGGCTTTTAACGAGGAATTTGGTATTCAGCCACGCCTCTACAGCTTCTATCAGAATCGGTTTGGCTTTCTCATACTCACCCATGAGCGCGTAGGTGCTTCCTAATGTACCTAACCGCCAACTGATTTCATTATCGCCACCAAATTCTTGCGTGAGGGCGATGGCTTGCTCAATATAGGCGATAGCTGTCGGATAATCTGCTAACTTGCGGTATTGTACGCACAAGTTATTCATATTCCGACTGAGTTCATCGTTTCGACGTATTTTATTTGAGATAGATTCGGCACATATTAAGGCTTTTTGGATATAAGCGATAGCAGTATCAATTTGTCCGATATTCCCATACGCAAGCCCCATATTACCTATCCATACATTCACCCCATCCACATTCCCGTCATCCCAATTGATGGCGGTGGCGATTTCGTATTGGCGGATGGCATCGTGTATTTTGCCCATTGCTTTATATACAAAGCCTAAATGCCCCTCTTGGCTGGCACGAGTATTGGCATTTTCGATTTTCCCCTGCACCCGTTTATGCCACATCTCCGCATTTTCTAAGTATCTCCATGGGATGAGATATTCGTCATCTATAAGGGTTAATTCGCGGGCAACATGGTCATAATCACCGTTAACGAGTTCATATTCCATCTCTAAAAAATGATGTTTTAGGTCAGAAAAAACACGATATTCTTTTTTGAGATAATTGGCGTGCATCAAAAAATGATAGGTTGCCATGTGTTCGGTTAGACCATATTGTGTGAAGGGTAAATATCGCTCAATGAATGGATATTCATTATAAATGGGGAATGGTCGCCCTTCTTTGCCTGCTTTATACAATTGAAGCCGAAATCCATGCGTATCTCTGGTATCGCCTTTGGGAATGTAATCGAGGATGGTTTTTTGCATCAGGGGTTTCATGAAAATGTGTTGCGATTCCCAATCATAACGAAAAAAACCGCTATCGCTTAAATACCCGACTAACACAGGCAAAAATTCCACCATCGGGTAGGGCGATAATAAAAATTGAAGTTCTGTGAATGGCACTCGTGGCACACATTGGCTAATAATTGCCACCCCGCCCAATGTTTTGAACAACGCATTGGCAAAATAAGCGCGTTGCAGGTCGCTGGTATCTTGGGCGTGCTGATATAAATCACGAATGAGAAAGGGGTTCGACATGGCTTGAGTGTCCTTTATCAGATGAGCATAAAGTAATAAAGCACTTGTATAATTCTGTGATAGATATTATATTAAAAAAGTAAAATTAAACATCAAATGTGATAGGGTGATAAGCGATGATAGACATCAATTTTGGTTTTTTGATATGGCAAGTTATCAATTTTGCACTGGTGTTTGCATGGATATTTTTTGGCTTCCGCGCCCTAAAATATTTATACCATGCGAAATTAACCGAAGGTATTCGCCTATTATGGGTGGCGATTGTATTATTTGTGCCATTATTTGGTGCATTAGCTGTATTAACCGTGCGCCCTGCTGAACAACATCCCGAATTGTCATAAAAAATTATCCCCTCATAACGAGGGGATAGTTTTTTTATTTATCCGTGAAAACTGAGTCCTAAGCCTGTGCGTCTGAGCAGGTCATAGGCTTTTTGCTCATCAATATCAATATCATTCAAAATGGTATAGGGTAGGTTGTGCTGGCGCACATACGAGGGCAAGGATTTGAGTGTGAGGAGCATATCTTGGTCACTGAGTTTGTCGAGTGGAATGCCTGCGGCTTGTAATGTTTGGCGAATTGGCGCGACATCTTGCCCGTGTAGCGCCGCCGCGAGCAAAATTCCCGGTCCGATGAGGTCGGCAAATGGCACACCACGGTCACGCGCAACACGCGGTTCTATCGCGTATGCAAAAAACTGTTCACTGCCTTCTTGTGGGCGGTTATGCCCCAGTTGGTTGGTCAATTGAACTTCGACACAAATGAGGTCTAGCAAACTCCGCAAGGCTTCAACACGCCCTTCTCCAACGGCTTTGGCAATTTTGAAGGCTTGTTGGGCAATCCCCGCCGCCAATTGTGCCGCCCATGGCTGATAACGTTCTAATTCGGTATTGCGATTGCGTTCTGCCGCATACCGCCAATCGAGCAACCCTGTCACCATACTCAAAATTTCGGCAATGCCTGTCCCTCTAAATTGTGATGGTGCAGACCGCACTACATCCCAATCAATAATGACGGTAGATGCGGGACCCGTATCTTGATACACAACCGTGCCTCTATCACGAGTGGCGACAATCCCCGTGAAAAAGCCGTCTACGCTGAGTACAGTCGGCACAACAACCACAGGCACATTGCGTTTATAGCCGACATATTTGGCGACATCACACACCAACCCCCCACCAACAGCATAAATAACTTGGGTGTGGTCGGGTAATCCTTCTGCCAATTCTTCTAAAAAGGCGCGACTGGCATTGTGAGGTTCTGCTTGTGCCACAAGGGGCAAATTAAACATTGAGCCAACGGTTGCCCATGCTGTATTTCCTGTTAAAAGGGCGGTAGGACGGGTTTCACGGATGCTACTAAGTGGCATTATTTCGATTTTAGGCAATGGATGAATGGTTGTCATAAGGATTATCCTGCATATACTTCATGATAGAATATGGCATAGTATATGCTATAATGGTGTTTGAGGCAACAAAAAAGGGGCTATATCATGGCTAATTTTTTTGGAAATCGTCGCAAGACCGAACAAGCTGTTTTACCACAAACCATAGAACCCACACCACCACCTGTCACCCGTCCACCGATGCCATCTATCACACCATCTGCACCGATTGGTTTCGAGACTGTACTCGGCGCAAGCTCTGTTTTGGAAGGCAAACTCAAGAGTGATGGCAATATTCGCTTAGATGGGATATTCACAGGTACACTCGAAATTACAGGCAATGTCTTGGTGGGCGAAAATGCCAAGATTGATGCCGATATTAATGCGAAAAACATTTCGATTGCGGGTGCTGTACGCGGGAATGTTGCAGGCAACAAAGTTCAGTTGCTTCGTTCTGCGCGAGTTTGGGGCGATATTACCGCCACTACCATTACCACCGAAGAAGGTGCGTTCATTGAGGGCAAAATTAATATGCTCGGCAGTAAACCTGTTTCTCCGTTTGAGACAGTGACTCCGCCCACCGAAATAGCCACCACATCAGAAGAGACAACGCCCCCACCATCAGATGAGGTGGCAGAATGATTCGGGTGTTATTTGTGTGCTTGGGGAATATTTGTCGCTCACCAATGGCAGAAGCTGTTTTTCAGCACATGGTAAATGAAGCAGGGTTATCTGAGCATTTTAAGATTGATTCTGCTGGCACAGGTGATTGGCATATCGGCGAGATGGCACATCCCAAAACACGCGCAGTCCTACAAAAACATCATATCCCGTATGATGGGCGCTGTCGTCAACTCATCCCACAAGATTGGATGAATTTCGATTATATTATGGCGATGGATAGTAGTAATTTAGGTGGGATTGTCGCCTATTGCCCAAAATCTGCTAAAGTCGAATCTGATGGACATTACCTCATCAATAATATGCCTATTGAGGCAAAATTACTCTTGAGTTATGCCAATGCAGACAAAACGACCAATATCGCAGAAGTACCAGACCCGTATTATAATGGCAAATACGATGAAGCCTATGATTTGGTGAATATTGGCTCGAAGGCATTGCTCCGATACATCCGCAAAAAACATGGGATTTGAATACAATCCATGATAGGCGTGTTGGTGGCATACATTACATGCCACCAACCATATTTATTTTTTCTTCGGCGGATTCGGTGATGCTTTTAGCGTCCGTTCCACCTCAACTAATAATGCCTCACTATTCCGATAATCCCCACGTAACATCACATACGCAAAAGCACCTGCACCAAATCCTAATACCGCCAAAAAGTTTTCGCCCAAAATCAAAAATCCCACACATACCGCTACTAAAACTACCCCCGAAATGGTCATCCAATAGGGACTCATGCCATCTGGCACAAAACCGTTGATGAGGGTTTGCCCCCCCTCTTTGCTAATTTTGCCATTCATTTGGGTGGTACGTTTGAATAAAAACCAAATTTTGGCGCTCATTTGCAAGCTAAATTCGTGTGTTTTTTGGTTGATATGACCACGCACACCATTTTTGCTATTTTGTTTGGCTTCGATGCGTTCTGCGAGTGTTTTGGTGCAATCGGAGACCGACTTATCGGTATAGAGTGTAAAGCGCATGGTGTCCTTTCGTAGCATAGAAAATTTTTTTGGCAAAATTTATGTGTCTGGGGCTTGATGTGGTAAGCCCCTACGACTTGGTTACATCCGATTTTGATTTTATATCATGGGAATGGTGATGCCACCATCCACCACAAAAACTTGTCCTGTGGCAAAACTGGATGCAGGTGACGCCAAATACATCGCCATCCCTGCGATTTCATCTGGTTCACCAATCCGCCCCATAGGGGTGCGCCCAATAACCCCTTCATGCAATGTTTCATTATCCCATATCGCTTGGGCGAATTTGGTCTTAATCAGACCGGGTGCAATAGCATTCACCTGAATATTATCACCTGCCAGTTCCATCGCTAAAGTTTTCGTCATGCTGATGACAGCGGCTTTGGTCATGCTATAAATGCCCTGAAACCCACCCGGACGAATCCCATTTACAGAGGCAACATTGATAATTTTGCCCCCACCAAGTGTTCTCATGTGCTTGACTGTTGCTTGGGTGAGCCATAAATTGCCCATGATATTCACTTCAATCGTTTTTTGCCACATGCTATCTTCTGCATCTAGCATCTGACCGAAATGTGGGTTGGTGGCGGCGTTGTTGACTAAAATATTCAGCGTACCATAATGCTCAATCGTTTTGGCGACCAAATTTTGTAAGGCAGATTTATCGCCGTTATGGGCGGCGATACCAATGGCATCATAACCTTTGTCCGTCAATTCTTTGGCAGTAACATCGCACGCATCTTGTTTACGGCTCGAAATGACGACTTTTGCCCCCGCTTGTGCAAACCGTTCTGCGATAGCCTGCCCAATCCCGCGTGTAGACCCTGTGATGATGGCAACTTTTCCTGCAATATCAAAAAGATTTTTGTTTTCAGACATAAAAAAATTCACTCCTGCAAAATATAATTCCACAGGGGTAAATTATGGTCTATGGGGTCTGATTCGTCAAATAATTAAACACGCAACTCATCACGCAAAACACCGACCAAGCCCTCAACTTCGACAGGACGGTATAAAAATAAATTTGCCCCATTGTTATAAGCATTCTCTGATTCTTGATTATTGCACCCTATTACGACCACACCCACATCTGCCGAAACCGATTGGCGCACAAATTGGATGAATTGTTTCACTTGGTCAACCTGATTATTCATATCTACAACAATCGCACGCGGAACATCTCCGGATCGTAACATAATGCGTGCGGCATCGAATGTTTGTAGATTATTGACCTTATACCCATAGCCGATGAGGGCGGATGTATAGACAATATTGGTATGACTTTTGCCGATGATGAATATATCGTTGCTCATGAAATCATTCCTTATCACTCTAGTCGTCACATATCTTGACGATATACTACGTTTAGTAATATTCTATATCTAAATATGCTCTCTCGTCAAATAGTCCTTGCGTACTAATCAGTCGGAGCGTAATATATCGCTAAAAGGCATAGTTGGAGAGATAATTGATGGAAAATCAATCGGAGCGCGACTTAACCCCACTAGAATATATTGTTTTAGGGCTAATTGGCATAGAACCACAATCGGGGTATAGCCTAATGAGTTATTTTGGCTCAGATTCATCGAGTTGGAGCGCGAGTCCGGGGTCTATTTATCCCATGCTCAAACGCTTAGAAGGAAATGCCTTGATTGTTGGCGAAATGATAGCCGAACACGAATTACGTCCACGCAAAATGTACCGACTCACCAAAGAAGGGGAGGTATTATTGCTCGAATGGCTCAAACAGATGCCAAAACTCAGTCCATTTTATCAAGAGCGCGAATTGGCATTATGGCGCTTTCAGTTGATGGAAAAATGGTTTTCTAAAGACGACATTTTGACATGGTTACAACGGTATTTAGAGAATATTAGTTTTCATTTGGCGAGTAGTAATTATTATAAACAGGGGATTGAAGCCTTGCCAAAAGGGGATGGTGGATATTCTATTCATCAATGGCTTAGTTTGCAGGCACACACCATAGATGCCCAAGCAGTTAAGACATGGATAGAGCTGGCAATAAGTCGCCTAAAAGCAGAGATTCATGCAGATGAATGATAATTGGTTCATTGGCATGTAGCAATATGTCTATAAAATGGGGTAAGCTATTCAAAAATACACATTTACCATAGGAGTTTTTTCATGGCTAATCAAGGACGACCCAAGTACGCATTTTTGAATGGCGATATTGTGCCGATTGAGCAAGCAACCGTTGGTGTGATGACTCATGCCTTACATTATGGCACAGCCGTTTTTGGTGGGTTACGTGGGTATTGGAATGATACCGAAGAACAATTATATGTGATGCGCCCTCATGACCATTTTAAGCGATTGCTTTCATCTGCGAGTTTGTTGCGGATGAATTTTGATTATACCCCAGAGGGGTTAACCGATATTTTGATGCAATTGCTTCGCACTGAAAGTTTTCATGAAAATTGTTATATCCGCCCATTGATGTATAAATCCACCGAGATGATTGGGGTGCGGATTCATGATGTGGCAGATGGATTCACCATGTTTGCCCTCCCATTTGGACGTTATGTAGATAACGAAGAAGGGGCGCATGTTTGCTTTTCATCATGGGTGCGCGTAGAAGATAATGCGATTCCTGCACGCGGAAAAATTTCTGGGGCGTATGCCAACTCATCCCTCATCAAAAGCGATGCGATTTTATCTGGTTATGATGAAGCCATCACCCTCAACCAAGACGGACATATTTCAGAGATGAGCGCCGCCAATATCTTTTTAGTGCGTGATGGCAAGGTCTATACACCGGGTGTTGCAGATAACATCTTAGAAGGCATCACTCGGCGCAGTATCATCCAATTATTGCGAGAAGAGTTGCACTTAGAAGTGATTGAGCGTAATATAGACCGTACAGAAGTGTATATCTCTGATGAATTATTCATGTGTGGTACTGGTGTACAGGTCGCGGCAATCACCCGTGTTGAACATCGTCAAATCGGTGATGGTGCCATGGGCGAAATTACCCAAGCTATCCGCAATTTATATTTTGATGTCGTGAGTGGGCGCGTAGAAAAATATCGTCATTGGTTAACACCTGTTTACATCAAAGAAGCTGTTAGTTAAGAGGTGAGTTATGCCCGGACGCATTGAGTGGGATAATGAAGAAAAAACAATTTTGTTGACTGTTTATGAAGGCAATATGG
>CALDGT010001031.1 GCA_937942935.1 uncultured Chloroflexota bacterium
ACGGGAAGTTATAACGCAAATCCACATTATTCACACGCCCAATCGCCACTTTTTGTTGAATTGTGCCATCGAGGTTATACGTCACTAAACCACCTTGTGGGGTTTTATCTGTGCCGATAATCAGGCTCAAATTGGGGTCGGTGGGATGAATCCAGATAGCGGGGTCATCGGCGGCATCCACCCCTGCCTGAACAGGTTCTGTTTCGATGGTCGCAGGTATCGTAATCATATCAGATGAGGCAATTGTGCGTGGGTTGAAGACAGGGTCTGCAATGAGAGTTAACGATTCGGCAATCACGCCCCAATCAGCGAGTTTGAAATTGGTGCTGGCTGTGCCTGTTTCGGTTTCGTTGACATCATCGGTTGTAATGAATACCCCATTTGGGAAAGCATCGCCCAAGCCAGTGCTGAGGGCAAAAATACCTGCGGGTTCTTTGATACCATCCACAGCACCATGAGCAATCAATGTAAATTCACCGACAAAAGCATTATTTTCGGCGCGTTCATAGACCAAAATGCTGTTGCCTTGTTCATTTGCCACCAACACATACCCTTGTCGTTCAGAGGCGCGATAAATGGCAATGCCTTCGATTTCATCCAAAATATGCCCGCCCGAAATATCTACTAAACGGCGCGAAATGCCAGATTCTGCCTCTGCGCCATACGCCCAAACTGCCACTTCGCCTTCTGCAACATAAAGTGTGGCATAATCATCATCTACAGTACACGATTCGACTTCGCCGCCGACTTCAAATTCACGGCGCAATTCGCCTGTGATAATACCATCTTGTGCGGTCAACAGATATTGTTCGGCTTCGCCGCCTTCGCTGATGATAAAAACATAAAATCCGCCGGTAATCGGGCTACGATACATACAAGTAGCGGCACTACGCACACCAATATCCATTTTATTGATTTCGACCAATTCGTGGGTTTCGGAGTTAATGGTATAAAACATCAGGTTGCGACGGTCTGCGACACCACCCACAATGAGCGGGATAGTTGAATCGGCAAACGGAAAATCATAGCGCAAATCCGCTTGGGCAATGGCATCATCATCTAAAAATTGGCGCAATTTGCCAGATAAATCATAAACACCAATGCCTTCGTTATCATCTGACCCAATGATAAGGCTCAAATTGGGGTCGGTGGGATGCACCCAAACGATAGGCGATGATGCCCCATCACCGGGTGAATAATCGGTTTCGAGTTGGGCGGGAACTTCTGTTATTGTTTGTGCATAGACAATACTAACTACTATCAACATCAAAAATAAACTAACGAGAATTTTTTTCATAGGCGGTAAAAATCCCTCTTTATAGATAAACCTGCGATAGCACATGACCATAAACGAAGCATGTTAAGGCATATCCAACAGGGGATTAAGAACACCCATAGCACAGATGAAAAATAATGTTATTGGTCACACTGATTTTATGTTATACTGATTACACAATCTATTTTAGGGGTTGATTATGCCTAAAAACATCAGTTTAACACTATCAGATGACATCAGTGCCTATTTAGATGCGCTCATGTACATCACTAACCAGCCACTTGAAGCAATCCTCACACAATTTATCCAGCGTGGGATTAATGACCATCTACGCCTATATACCATCGGACACAGTAACTTATCATTCGATGAATTTATCGCCATTTTGCGGATGTACAACATCACCACATTGGTGGATGTTCGTAGTGAACCCTATAGCAAATATGCCCCTCATTTTAGCAAAAAAGATTTGCAATATGCCCTAGAAGAACGTGGCATTACCTATCGCTATGCGGGGGAATATTTGGGAGGCAGACCGTCAGACAAGACGGTGTATCAGACAGGGACAATCATCAGCGAAAATACATCCCGCGATGATTACTTAGATTTGGTAGATTACACCCTCGTCATGAAGCGCGATTGGTATCATAAAGGATTACGCCGTCTATTAGATATTATCCAAGAAACCCATCCCAAAAGTGAGCATGTGGTCATCATGTGTAGTGAAGGTAATCCCGATGATTGTCATCGGCATCACCTCATTACACGCTCACTCATAGACCCATCTGTCCAATCACTGCCCGATACCCCTTCCCTTGCCATTTATCACATCCTCAAAGAAGGGGTATTGCAATTTGTGAACCCGACTGTATTTGATAAGCCCGAACAGCAAAGGTTATTCTGATGACAATTTCGCTATTCACCATTGGTTTTACACAAAAAACCGCCGAACAATTTTTTGAATTGCTCAAACATCATCATGTGAATGTGTTAATAGATACCCGCCTAAAACCCGATTCACAACTGAGCGGATTCGCCAAAGGGCGTGATTTGCCCTATTTCCTCAAAAATTTAATCGGGTGCAAATATGTGCATAACCCACTCATGTCGCCCACAGACGAAATTTTATCGGCATATCGAGATAATAAAAATTGGGGTGCGTATGAGGTGGCATTTAATAGCTTATTAGCAGAACGCAACTTAATTGCCCATTTAGAAAGAGCATGGTTCGCCGAACATCGCGCCTGTTTGCTCTGTAGCGAACACGAGCCAGACCAGTGTCATCGGCGGTTAGTGGCAGAATATATACAATCATTTTGGGGAGAATTGGAGATATGGCATCTGATGTAAGTACGAAAACACTGTTTTTAGTCACAGACGTAACACACATGCGTGGGGATAAAGTGTGCATTTTAGGGGTAAACGAAAAATTTGAGGCAATCCGTCCAGAATTGCCACCGCCCGGCATTTATCAGCATCGGTTACTGCTTCCAACAGGGGTTATAAGACCACGCGCCGTTTTAGAAATTTATTTCAAACCACCTCACAAAATTCATCCACCTCATGTTGAAGATATGGATTGGGATATTCATCAAGATACCCGTCTATTGCGAATTGCAGATAATGAAAAGTGGAAAAATGCCTTAGAGAAAACCTCTTTTTTGACCGTAGCGGATATTTTTGAGACAAAAATCAAAAACAAAGCGATTACCCCTCATCAAGGGGCGCGGTCTGTGGGGACAATTCGCATTAAAACAATCGAATTTTTCAAATATGGAGTCGTTGAGCGCCAAGATGGGACAAAGCATGATTACCGAATCAGTTTTCGAGATGCCTCACATGCTTATTACTACGATTTGAGCATTACCGATTTGAACTTCCGGTATTATTTTCATAACCTATTGCGAGCAATGTCGCCAGAAAAAGCCAGTTGGCGCATTCGGGAGTTATTACAAGAAACCGATTGTTATCTACGAATCGGGTTAACCCGCGAATATAATGGCAATTTGTGGCTACAAGTGAATGGCATTTACACCTTTCCAGATTATACAAAGGGAATGTGTTTTATGGATTACAAGCAAGCGGGGGTGATATTGCCAGATTAATCCCACTCGCCCAGCAATTCCACTTCCATCTGTAGCATGACCCCATGTGCCTCATACACCGCGTTTTTGACATGGCAGATGAGCGCATAATAATCGGTGGCAGTGGCATCTCCGCCTTCATTGATGAAAAAATTGGCATGGACAGGGGATACCATCGCATTACCGATGCGATACCCTTTTAATCCAGTGGCTTCTATCAATCGCCCCGCATAATCATTAGGCGGATTTTTGAAAATACTCCCCAAACTTGCCCCCGGTGGTTGGGTTTGTTTGCGTTTGGCAATATTGGCATCCATCCGATTTTTTATCGCAATCGGGTCATCTGGTGTCAATCGGAAAGTGGCGAGTAGCACCAAAAATCGTTTATCTTCGCGTCCTTTGAGGATAGAGTGGCGATAATCATAATCTAAATCGGCATTAGCGAATAATTTCGCCCCGCTAGGAGTTAAAATGACGACATGCGCCAAATTCATGGCAATATCCCCGCCATGCGCCCCTGCATTATTGACCACCGCCCCGCCAACCGTACCGGGGACACTCACCGCCCATTCCATGCCTGCATACCCCGCCGATTGGCATTTATGTGAAAATGCCGTCAAGCCATGCCCACCCGATACAGACGCAGTAATGCCGTCATACCAATTTCCAAATTCAACCGAACTCACCCGATTGATGACCATTAACCCGCGCACCCCGTTATCGGATACCAGCACATTCGCCCCACCACCGATAACGCGCACAGGGGTATCACTTGCCCAAGCAGATTGCATGACATCGGTCAGTTCTTCTAATGAATCACGCGCAATATACACCGCATCTGCCACACCGCCAATCCGCGCCGCCGTATATTTAGACATGGGTTCATTGAGGAGCAATTTATCACCCAAACGGGCTTTTAGGCGTGTTAGTGGCATAATAAAACCTCATTTAAGCAATAATTCGCCAATTTTGGGCGCATCCCCCGCGCTCATAATCAATACAACGGCAGGAGATTCGACATTCATTCGCAAATATTTTGCTGTCGCTTCTAAGTTACCCCCAAAATATTTGAAGGCATGATGAATTTGTTTGGTCGTCCATTCACCATCCACCCCATCAATCGGATTTTCACGCGCCGCGTAAATATCGGTAACGACTACCCTATCCGCCAATGTAAATGCTTCGGCATAATCGGCGATGAGGGCTTGTGTGCGACTATACATGTGCGGTTGCCATACTGCCCAAATTTGATGATTGGGATAACGCATTTTTGCGCCTTCGATAGTGGTCTTAATCGCCGTTGGATGATGCGCGTAATCGTCCACCACAATAATGCCATCGCGTTCCCCACGAATTTCAAATCGCCGTCCGGTGGATTTGAAAGTGGCAAAGGCTTTAGGAATACGGTCAAGATCTACATCACCAATAGTAGATGTTACAGCAAGCGCCCCTAACGCATTTTGGACATTATGCCGTCCAATGAGGGGTAAAGCGATGTGACTGGGGATATGTCTGAAAACATCTAGCAAACCAGATACCACAACATCAAAATGTGTTCTTTCATCCTCAATCCTAATATTTTTTGCCATCATATCCGCAGAATTATAAATCCCATACGAATAAACATAGATATTATTCATCTTGGCTTTTTGCTCTTGCGCCAATTGCATCGCAAGCGGACTATCTGAACAGACAAATAATGTTCCGTGTGGGCGTATACGGTCTAAAAAGCCACGAAATGAATCTAGCATATCCTCTTGAGTCTTAAAAAAATCGGGGTGGTCATATTCAATATTAGTTAAAATAACGATATTGGGAGAAATTCCCCAAAAGGCATTATCATATTCATCAGCTTCAATAATGAATATATCATTTCTTTTGCTCACACCCGCATTTTTGCCTGTATTCGCCATAATGCCACCCACAATATATGATGGAGATGATTGGCATTTTTGTAAAACATGCGTCACCATAGCAGTGGTGGTGGTTTTGCCATGTGTGCCTGCGATGGCAATCACAAAATTATCTTTCAGTAGAGCTTCTAAAATGTCTTGGCGTTTATACACAGGGATATTCAGCCGATTCGCCTCTAATACTTCGGTATGGTCATCTTTGACGGCGGATGTGCGAATGACCATATCTGCGCCATGCACATTTTCGGGCTTATGCCCCAGATAAACCGTTGCACCATCTTTGGCTAATGCCTCTGTGAGCGCATTAGCCGACCTATCACTACCCGAAATCGTGAATCCGCGTTCTAATAAAATGCGGGCGATGGCAGAAATACCAAATCCACCAATCCCAATAAAGTGAATTTTTTGTCCTTGAATAAATTCCATTTATAACACCGCCAAAACGAGTACAAATAAGACCACAACCACAATCACGAGCGCATCCCCACTACCAGAAGCCCCGCCACTCATGATGACCAATGGTATCGCTTGAATGGCATCTGCCGATGGGCTGGTGGCGGTGGGCATCATAATCATGGGATAAAATGGATATTCATTAATATCCAAAAAGTACCACAACGCCCCGCCAATGAGATACCCATTCACCACACCCAACAATCCGCCCAAAATTCCCGCCGAAATGCGGTCATCACGATTGGTACGGCGTGGGTCACGCGCAAGTGAGCGATTGCGATAAGCTAAAAAGACAATCACCAAAAAAGTGACAATTTGCACCAAAGCCGCTTGTTCGCGTTCCAAGAAAAGGAGTGCTGTACCTCTAAAAAGGGCATCAATTTGGAATAAGACGACCATCGAAAGCGCAATCCCCGCCGTT
>CALDGT010001032.1 GCA_937942935.1 uncultured Chloroflexota bacterium
TCCCCAGCGAAGGGGGTGGTGTTGTGTCTAATGTGCCACCCGTTGGCACAGATGTGGATGCCATCGTTGAGCAATTGGCGACTGTTATCGGAGACCCAACTCGCGGTGAAGCCCTATATACAAATCGCTCAAAATCAGAACTTGGCGGTAGTGGGTTAGCTTGCGGTGGATGCCACTTAAATGGTGTTGCTGGACCATCTCATGACCAAAAATGGGATCATTTCCTCACCACATTGGTGAATGAACCCCAATTTGCTGGTTATAGTGTCGAAAAATATATGGTCGAAAGCATTGTCAATCCGGGTGCTTACCTTGTCTCTGGTTATTCTGGTAATATGCCTGCCGATTTTGGTAATCGCTTGAGTATCAAAGATATGGCAGATATGTTGGCATATCTCCATACTTTTAGCACAGTAGACCCATATGTCGCCCCAGAACCCGGCGCAGAAGTGACACCATCGGCGGATGTGCCTGCCTCAGAAGTTACCGCCGAAGCACCCGTTGTCGAAGCGACACCAGAATCTTAAATAATCAAATAAATTCAAATCTGAACCCCCTAGCCATAGGGGGTTTTTGATTTTGGGTCACTTTGGTATATGCCTCATCGCTAAGGCTTGCTACAATATTCACAAGTTTTTTTCTGATGCAAATGAGAGAGATGAATCCTCATGGCAAAATCCAAATACCCCTTCATTTTTGTTGTTAGTTTCGTTTTGATGATTGGCGTGGGCTTCATCTTGGCACAAACTGCCACACCGACCATCCCCGAAGACTTTGAATGTACAACTGAGCAACTGATTTTCGTTCAATATGATTTTCAAATCGCTCTCGATACATTTGATGAACAATATCTTCAAGACCCCGATACCGCTTTGGCATTATTATATGATTCTGGCAAAGCCTATCAACAAATGGCATTAAAATGTGGTTATTTGCCCCCCGATTTTGCCAACCTTTCGGCGGGGACAGATATGGCGATTATCATGAATGCGCTCACAGACTTGACTGGCGACCCCATTCGCGGACAATCTATTTATAATAATCTGGAATTATCTGGCACAGCCGACCAAGTGGCATGTTCTGGGTGTCATGAATCCCAAGCAGGGACAGCCCCACTGACCGAAGGTACTTGGACACGCTGGGATGAAATCCATAGCAAAGAACCGCAATTTGCAGACTATACGTTTGCACAATATGTTGTCGAAAGCATCATTTATCCCAATGCCTATGTTTCTGAAGGTTTCGCAGAAAATATTATGCCGAGCGACTTTGGCGAAAAACTGACCCTTCAAGACATTGCTGATATTATTGTGTATTTAGAAAGCCAAGACCAGTTATTGGATGAATGACCCATTTATGCGGTACAATGTGGGTATTATTGAATTGAATAAGAGGAGTTTGTTGATGACCCGTCAAAAATGGATGACCTTGCTGATTATCCTTAGTTTATCGTTGATGATTGCAACTGCCCCTGTTTTGGGCGCAGAAGAACCTGTCGCCGAAGCCCAAACCACACAAGAAACGGTGGATTATGGTCCGGGGACAACCCTCATCTTCTTGTTGATGGGGTTAACAGGTGTTGCGGTTGTGGGCGGATTGAATTGGTTTACCGAAATTAGCGAGCGTAAAAACAAAAAATCATCGTAGTGATGAATCCGTGGGGACTAGCCGAAGGCGTATGTCCCCCCGCATATAAAAAAACAAAAATTTAGTTTGGAGGTTTTGGGATATGACAGACGCGACATTAGATACAACTTTGCCACAAACACAAACCACATGGGAAAAATCACCTGCTAATGCACTCCCCAAGCGGAAATCATCATGGCAATTGTGGATAGGATTTGCGCTCATTTTGGGCGCTGTGGCATTTTTGATTTTGGGTAATACGCTGGGTGGCGCACAATATTTTACAACCGTTGATGCACTCATGGCGAATCCAGAAGACCATATCGGCAAGACAATCCGTATTTCTGGTGCGGTGGTTGGCGAAACCATTCAATATGATTCGCAAAACCTAAATATTGCTTTTACCATCGCTCACATCCCAGAGAACGCAGATAATATCGGCGAAGCCTTATTCATTGCCGCCAATGACCCAACTGCGACTCGGTTGCCCATTTATATCGAAAATACAGTGAAGCCAGATTTACTGCGTCATGAGGCGCAAGCCATCATCACAGGTAAATTGGGCGAAGATGGTGTGTTTTATGCCACCGAATTATTGTTGAAATGTCCAAGTCGGTTTGAAGACGGGGCAAATCCACTTTCTAAAAGCAACGCAGGATGACCTATTTTGAGACGATATAATTTCTTTGTTTTGATATTCCTTTTTTTGGTCGGATTTCCAATAGTAAGCGGAGAGTCCGACCTCATGGCACAAGATATAACCCCAGAAGTAACGCCAGAAACGACCCCAATTGTCCGTGAATCGGCGCAAGGGTCTGTCTTTGGCACTGTTATTGTTGGGACAGCAGGTGTAACTTTGCCACCTGATATTCTTGCCTCACTCCACATTTTTGATACAGTGACACAAACCGATTCGACCATCACAACACCCATTGAATCGGATTTAACCTATCAATTTTCTGATGTGACCATCACAGAAGGCAATTATTATCTCGTCTCTGTGACATTTGGCGGACGTAATTATGGTAGTAACCCTGTGATTGGTGATGTTGATTTCCCCAATATAGATATGCCCATCACCGTTTATGAGACGACCACCGACCCAAATGTGATTGGCATCATGAATATGGTGGTGCAAATTCAACCAACACAAGGGGTATTGGGATTCACACAGGTGATGCAATTTAGCAATCAATCTGACCGTTTATATTTAGGTACAAACCCACTTGAAGATGGACGGTCAATCACACTTGATTTAAACTTACCTGTTGGCGCATTGGTCACAGATGTAATGGTTTTGTTGGGTCAAGAACCTGTTGGCGCAGATGATGGTAGTTTCATCATAGATACCAGCACCTTTAAGTTGCAATATACCGAACCCATTTTCCCCGCCCAAAATTATTTGCTCATCATCAATTATGTGATGCCATACGAACAAGATGCTGTCTTAGAATTTCCGATAGGGCATCGGTTTATTGGTGAATTTCGTTTGTTAGTTAGCACAGATGAATTGGCTGTGACAGGGCAGGGGTTCTCATCTATCGGCAAGCAAACCGTTGGGGATATTGAATTTTCAGGTTATGGTGCGCGATACGACCTCATGCCTGATGATGTTATCCGTTACGAATTAAGCGGGCGTGTCGCAGGTGTTGGTGAATTTCCGTCTAGCACACCCACTTCGTCACGCCCTGTAACCGCCATTTCATCTGATAACTTGCCACTCCTCATACTCATTTTGGGGTTTGGTATTACAGTGATTGTCGTGGGCGGTGTTTTGGTGATTAATCGGCGCAAAAATACACCCAACTTGCCGAAGGATATGTGATATGAGTGACCAATTGCGCCCTCTCATTGAAGTTGTTGATTTGGTCAAACAATACGATGTTTTGCCTGTTTTACGAAAATTAAATTTGAATGTCCAGCGAGGCGAATTTGTCGCCTTGTTGGGACCAAACGGAAGCGGAAAATCCACATTGTTGCGCTTATTATGCGCCCTCACACGCCCCACCAGTGGCGAAATCCGCATAGGTGGGTGGTCATTACCCAAAGAAATTAATGCTGTACGCTCTCAGATTGGGTTGGTGAGTCATAAACCCCTGTTTTATGAAAACCTGACCGCCACTGAAAATTTGACATTTGTTGGGCGACTTTATAATATCCCCGCCAATGAACTATCTGAACGCATTCGCCAATTATTAGAAGAAGTGGGATTGCTCAAACGCGCTCATGACCTTGCGCGGACATTTTCGCGCGGGATGCAACAACGCCTCTCCATTGCGCGAGCCTTGCTTCATCAACCAGATGTGTTGTTATTTGATGAGCCGTATACAGGCTTAGACCAAATGGCGGGCGGGATATTAGACGACCTATTACGAAAAGCACATCAATCGGGGCGGACAATTATCATGACCACCCACCAGCTAGAACGCGCAGAGACATTGGTCAGCAGGGCAGTCATCATCAAAAAAGGGGTGATTGGGTATGATGAGCAAATAAACCCCGCAAGTCCGCCGAATTTGGTCAAAATTTACACCGAAGTGACTGGAATGGTGAACGCATTATGACCACACCCTTATGGAGAACTGTTTTCGCCATCATTCGCAAAGATTTACGCGCCGAATTACGTAGCCGTGAATTGGTCAGCACGATGGTTTTATTTGCTTTGCTGAGTGTTTTGGTATTTAGTTTTGCATTAGAATTAGACCGCACTGCCCGCCAAGAGATTGTGAATGGCATTTTGTGGGTAACACTGGTCTTTGCCAGCATTTTGGGCTTAAATCGTAGCCTTGCCACCGAGCGCGAATTGGGCGGGATGGATGCCATGATGATTTCTCCAATTCCCCGTATGGCGATTTATTTGGGCAAAATGGTGGGGAATTTCTTGTTTGTGTTGGTGGTGGGGTTGTCTTTGTTGCCTGTCATGACCATTTTATACAATATTGTCCTCATCCAAATCCCATTGTTGGCGATACTTGTTTTAGGTGTGTTTGGGTTGGCATCTATTGGCACATTGCTCGCCGCCATGACTGCACAAACCCGCTCCCGCGAGACTTTATTACCCATTGCCATGTTACCTGTGATTATCCCTCTATTACTGGTCGTCATCGCCGCCGCATCTGCTGTTTTGAAGAATGAGGACGCATGGGGATGGATAGGCGTTTTGGGGTTAGTAGACATCATTTATGCCATGTTAGGCTTGCTGTTATTTGAATATGTCATTGAAGACTAGCCCTTAAAACTGTATAATCACGTATAGATTTTTATAGATTTTAGGAGATTTTTATATGACAACTGCCGTAAAAAATGATGCTTTTGCACCACCGAATCGGTTACGGTTATTAACCATTGCGACAGTCATATTCACAGCGATTGGGCTTGTGATGGCGATGTTTGTCGCCAAGACAGATGTTGACCAAGGCGATATTCAACGTATCTTTTATTTTCACATGCCTAGTTTTTTTGGCGCATTTGTGGCATTCATCGCCACTGTTATTGGTGGCGTGAATTATCTACGCACCCGCGAAAATCGGTGGGATACACTTGCCCTCGCGGGGGTTGAAGTTGGATTGGCGCTTTCTCTCATTAATCTTATCACGGGGTCTATTTGGGCGCGTCCCATTTGGAATACATGGTGGACATGGGATGCACGCCTGACCAGCGCGGCGATTATGTGCCTCACCTATGCGGCATATTTGATGTTGCGGAGTGGTATCGAAAATCCAGAGAAACGGCGTGTTTTTTCATCGGTGTATGGGATTGTTGCCATCACCACCGCCGTATTGACATTGGTTATCATTCGCATCGTCCCGACAACCATTCACCCCGCCGTGATTGGACCAAGCCCACAAAATGCCGAAGGCGCATTTGAATTTTCGCAAAATGTGGCGATGGCACTCGGTCCAAACTTTATTATTTGGGGATTTCTCATCCCAATTACCCTGATTTGGTGGCGGATTCGCTTACAAAATCGGGCTGATGCGGTGCAAATGCGTAAAATTGAAGCCCTCGCAGAATAGGATAAACCCAGATGAAAAAAGTGTTGTTGTTTGTATGCCTATTGATAGGGCTTATTATGCCCATTTCGGCACAAGAAGATGAGGAAGAAGCACCCGCCTTGCCACCTATTCCGTATTTTGTGGCAGAAAATGCGGGGCGTAAATTTAATGTGCCTGTCCCGTTTGATTGGGAGAATGTGAGTTCAGACCCCAATATCGCCCACTTTGCACATCCAAGCGGATTAGGTGATATTTATGCGCTCCCTGTAGAGTCGCAAAACCCACAAGTGGGTGCAGAGACCGCTATAAAGCAAATTTTGGGCGATATTTCGCTCACCGCACGTTATAGTGGGCAATTCCAACTTGATGGCAATGATTGGGGCAAATTTGCCTTCACATCCGATTTGGGGACGCTCACAGCTTTTACCCAAACTCGTGATGATGTGGTTTATGTGTTGTTTTATCACTATCCAAAGACCGACCATG
This sequence comes from uncultured Chloroflexota bacterium, assembly GCA_937942935.1. Classification (GTDB taxonomy): domain Bacteria; phylum Chloroflexota; class Anaerolineae; order Aggregatilineales; family Phototrophicaceae. Next base: position 6,108 of record CALDGT010001032.1, read on the forward strand.
AATTTTATTTTATGGCACAAAATATTTTGGAAGATGAAGCCTCACAAGCAGGTGTTTTGACCGCCCTCCGTCGTTTGTATCCAGAAATTCCACCAACCCCTCCAACACAAACCCTTTTCCCCTTATCCAACGGGGACTCGCCACTCCA
>CALDGT010001033.1 GCA_937942935.1 uncultured Chloroflexota bacterium
TTTTGAAAAACTAATTTACGAAACTTCCTTTCCTAAGTCACCCAAAGAAAAAAAGGAATGGATTAATTCCTTAGAGCATATAATAGAGCGTAAATCACAATTAGTAACTCATGCAGAAGTAGAAAAGATAAAAAACTGGATTATATACCTACACGGAAACACATATCATGATAGGTTAATTCGATGGGTAAGTTCAAGTAATTTAACTTATGTAGATAGAAACAATGTTTATCGTGACCCCAAAATGACATTAGAAGAAATCTTATTTTCTCTAGCAGATGAAGGTTATAAAAATCCCGATTCTTTAATGGCAGAATTAGATTGGTTAGCTACTTCATGTATAGAAGGCTATTTACCTTATCGCTTGGGATATTTAGACGAAAATCGTATTTGGTTTGAGCATTTACTTAAATATCTGCCTAACTATCATACTTCCTATTTTATATCTCGTTACTTATGCGGGCGTTTGGAAAACGGTGATGGTATTTGGGTAGAACAACTATTAGAAGAGTACACAGATAAATCACCAGAAATGGCGTTAACTGTTTTTCAAGTCTCAAAACAATTAGGTTTTTCTGAAAAAAATATAGCTTGGGTAATTAAAGTTCTCGAAAAAGGATGGTTAGATTTATCGTGCTTGGACGACATATTTTCAGATCATCTATCTAAAGAAACACTGATAAAGCTACTAGATTTATTAAATCATTCTCAAAAAATCGAATATTCACAAATCATCTTTCGATTGATAAACGAATGGATTGATAAAAATCAAAAACATGATAGGCAAACGGCACATTTCTTTATATCTCTATTAGGGAACATAACGAATAATTGGGATAATTGGTATGATATTTGTAAATTTTATATTCAAGCATTCCCATTAGAGATTACAGATATAACTCTCAAACAAATGCGCCAATCTGCTTATTCTCCATATAATCCCGATTATCGTATAGAGGTGTTAAAGAGCGCATTGAGAATTTTACCTAAAGAATGTTGGGAAATTATTGGAAATAGGCTACTTAATAAAGAATGGGGCTATACGACTCAAACAGGGGGTCTCTTGGATGTAGTTGATATTTCAATATTATTGGAATGGGCGGATCAACATAAGCCAGAGGGTCCCAAAATATTAGCCCAATTCACAAATACAGATATAACTCCACTTCCAGAGTTAGCAAGGCAATTATTAATTAGATTTGAGGATGACGCGATTAGAGAGTTTTTACACCCTTATTCACCTATTAAGGGTGTTATTTTTGGAGGCAGGGAACAAAGAATAAATGAATACCAATCAATGCTTGAGGTCGTCAAAGATTGGTTGAAGGATACTGACGACAAAGTAAATATATGGGCAAATTCAGTTTTCCAAAATATAAAAATGCGATTATCAGATGAAATCGCAAATGAAGACAACGAAACAGACCTAATTTGGAGACGGCGTTGATTAGGGCATAAACTCATCCGCTTCCAACGGCGAGAAGCGTTTTTTGAAGGTGAACGCATACGGGGTCACGCCATGCTTTTGCATATACGCTAAGCGTATTTTACCTTCTTGCGGGGTGGGCGGTTCGCCTATGGGATGCCACCATAATGCCATGTGTGCATACGCCAATTTTTGCATCCATCCGCCTTTTTGCCGATACACTTGGGCGTGGTCGCTATAATAGGTGTAGTTATATAAGGCATCGAAATTTTCCCACAGACTCATATTGATAATCAGGCGTTCATCTTCAAAAACACGCAATGCAAGGGCGTTATCCGATTCACCCTTCAACCGCCAAATAAAACCTTTTGTTTCTTCTGCCACCGCATTGATTTCGTCTATACGGGAGACAAACCCGCGTAATTGTTCGCTATCTAGTGGGGCAAGTGGCAAGGCGATATTCACTTGTGCAAGATGGTAAGCCGTCATATCTCTATCTCTCTCATATTCCCCTAGCAACTAGGGGAATTTATATAAAATCCGCGCAAAATATTCTATTTACATTATAGTGATGATAAGCTGATTTTATCTATCAAGTTTGTCTCAATTATAGGAGTGCTGATGATGGAAATAACAGAAATTCAACTTGCTATTTTATTAGGCGGAATTTGTGGGATTGGGTTTGCTTTATATGGGTTATATGGGCTTTTCATCATCAACCAAAGCCGTAGCTGGTCATCTATTGAAGGGCGTGTGGTCAGTTCACAAATTATTCGTGGTCGAAAAAAGTTTGAATCGGCTATCGAGTATGAATATGTGGTTGATGGCAAAATATATTACAACTCGCGTGTGCGTTTATCCAATATTGCCGAACCAGCCGCTCAAGTCAAAGCAAAAGTCCAAAAATATGCAAAAGGGGCGCGTGTAATTGTTTATTACGACCCCCAAAATCCCCAAAGCGCAACTTTAGAACGCAATTTAAGCGGATGGATTCCCTATATGTGGCTGGCTTCTGGTGTCATTCTCACAGTGGTGGCAATCATTTTATACTTGGGACAACCCGTCGCATAGCATATAATAAACATATCTCTCATCAGAAAGGGATGAAGTATGTTTGAAAAGTATGATTTTGAAAGTGATATAAAAGAAGCCGAAGCGATGGCAAATCATTTGGCGGGGTATCTGAAAACCAATGAACTCTATGGCAATGCGGGTGGTGGATTTTTCTCGCGGATGCCTGCCCTGACTATTGGCGCATTAGTGATGCGCTTACGCCGATTGGATATTTTGCGCCAGTCTCTCTCTACCGCACAACGGGAACGGCTCGAAAAAGCCCGACAAACACATCAATCGGTGTATCGGGAATGGCGGACACATTATGAGAAAAAATTGCTCCGCGAAGCGCATTCACGCTTAGATGCCATGAAAACCTTTTTTGAAGAATGTGATAATGACCCACGCCTGTGCGCCCA
>CALDGT010001034.1 GCA_937942935.1 uncultured Chloroflexota bacterium
ATTCATCATCGGCAAGGGTGTAGGTATAACGTGCTGTGCCTTGTTGCGCGACATACACCTGCTTGCCGTCTAGCCACTGCTCATAAATCAGTACCTCATCATCGGCAATGGTGAACGGTGTTTGAGCGTGGGTTGTCATCCCCAAGCACCAACCGATACACAATAAACTGAGCATTATTTTTTTCATGGTTGTCCTCCTAACCCGTGTAACTTATCCGATTGATATAAGGGTAACGCGCCACCCTATCCCTCGCAATGCACCGTAGGGGGAACGGCGGTTATGCGAAAATATCACCCCTCTATGCCAATTTTATCCCTACTCCCTCAACACAATAAATCGCATGAGCGCCTCGTGTGTAGGCAGGCATTGGGGAGTCTCTTCCTTATATAGGGTAATGATGAGTATGTAACCTATATGTTACGTATATGTTACCTATATGTTACATACAAAACAAAAGTTCTGTATTTGTGTGAGGTGGTCTCGCTTTGACATCGTGGTTCATTTTATGGCACACTATAGACGCTTGTTCTGATTATGTGAGAGGTGATATGACAACACAATTAATTGGGATGGTTTTTGCGGTGACAGATATGCCTGCGGTGGTCAAATTTTATAGAGGGGTGTTCGATGTAGATTGGCAGGCAGGGATGCAGGTCGGGGAGCATCAATTTTATAGTGGTACATGGTTGGGGATAGATTGGGTGATATGCCCAAATGCGATTGCAGAGGTGGATGCAACCCAAAATCGGCATCAGTTCCGCCTAAAGGTGGATGATATACACGCCATTTTAGACCGCGCCCTGCAACACGGTGGGACGATTATTAACCCAATTAGCGAAATGGGCGCGATGATGGTGGCATCTGTCCGCGACCCAGATGGCAATAGCATCGAATTATTTCAGGACTTATGACCCCGCAACACGGTGCTGATGAATCCGACCGGCTTTTTGACATTTTGGCGCGTATTCAATAGGCGAATGGCATCCTCAATGGCAGAAGCAGAATATTTCGCAACCAAACGGCGTGCCGATTCGCGGGTGATTTTATCGGATTTATCGGTTGTGCGGGTATTAATGGCATTTTGCAGGCGAATCGTGAGGGCTTCTTGTGATTCGTCCTCAAATGCCCGCCGATAGGTATTTCGCGCCAAAATATTGGGATTTAGGCGCATTGGCGCGGGGGTTGCCGATGGTTGTGCGGGGGATTTTATCGGGAGACCTTTCAACAAAGGCAATTGATGGACAGCATGATGCGTTTTGACATCGCAGGCGGGCAGATATGCGGGTGGTGTGAACGATACATTCAGGATTGGCGCGGTCACATCAGGGACGGCGGACGGGGTTTTATCCACAGAAGGCGAATCGAATGTCATAAAACGGGTATGTGCAAATTTTTGGCGGTGAATATCATCCACAATCCGCCGAACATCAGCATTATATTTGGCAGAAATGGGGGGAACATCCGCCGACCCATACCACCAAAAGTTGGGGATGCGTTCATGTAAGACGACATGCTGGCGTTTTGCGAGCAATACTTTGGCGATGCCTGCCTTGGCGGGGTATTTTTTGTGGTCAGAATCGGTCAAAAAGAAGCCTTTGTGCGGAAATTCGGCATCAAATTGGTCACTGATACTCCCCCAACGGACGGGGGCGCTGTTATGGAGTGCGACACCGCGAAAATTTTGGTCATTTTTGTGATAATTGCGGATGGTGCGCGTGGTTAATCCGAGTCGGTTGGCGAATGATTGCACCGACCAACGTCCCGGTAGGCGGGTTAAAAATTTCTGATGCAGGGTCATGCGGGTTTTACGGACACTTTTGAGGTCATCGGGGGTGAGGGTATCGGATTGTTTGACTGGTTTTTGGTCAAAATAGGCAAATAAATCATCGTTTGAGGGCATGGTATACACCACCGATGGGCGACCTTTGGCATTTATTCCTGATTTTTTCACGGTTACTAATTCGCATGAATTAGTGACCAGAAGGTCATGGTCAATAGCAATACCATTCGGTACACGGGGGGCGCGGGGGGTTTGGAACAGGTGCGTCCCTGTAATGGGTGATTGGGTATTCAGTGCGGTGCGGATGGTATCGCGCCCGATGATGCCTTTTGTGTGTTCAATGGCTTGGGTGGCGGTGAATTGGGTATGCGGGGCAATGCCTGCGATGCGGAGGGCTTCGATTGTCCGCAAAACCCCCATCAATTTGTGTTGGAGCATTATTTCGCGCAAGCGGTTGGGCAATTGTGGCGCAAGCCGGTTATGGGGTTTGATTGGGCGTGGTGGGTGGCTATAAGCACTGGCGATGGTGGCACGGGCTTCTCGTTGACGGCTGATGAAGGTCTCATGGTGGTGGTGATTGGGTGTTGGTTGGCTGGCATGGGTATTCACGAGTTGATTGGCAAAGCTGGTTTGTGAAATACCATAATCCCGCGCGAGGCATGATACCCAAAATAGCGCATTATTCCGCCCCATCGTGAGTGATTCCAGATAAATTCGCTCTAATTGGTCTATGCTCATCGCGTGAGCAGGCGGTGGTGAGGCAATTGTCTTGGATTTTGGCGATATAGATGCCTTTTTCTGGCGGACATAGGCTTGAATGATGGCAATATCCGCAGGGATGAGCCGATGCAATGGGATATCGAGGTCTACGGTGTAGGTGAATCCCTGAATGGTGGTGGGTGGTGCGATGACATACGCCCCTTCT
>CALDGT010001035.1 GCA_937942935.1 uncultured Chloroflexota bacterium
CTTTTTTGTCACCACCCGCGCCAAATCGCCCAAAGATATTGGGTTTTGCGCCCTCATCTTTTTTATCACCAGATTTATCGTCTTTCTTGTCATCTTTTTTGTCATCAGGTTTTACAGTCGGGAAATTTCCTGTGCTGGTCGTGGTAGATGGACGATTGCCCCCCCCAAATGATGAGCCAGAACCACCGCCAAAACGAGAACCACTATCACTAGATGTCCCGCCACCTGATGCGGATGTGTTACCAGAACCAGAGCCACCACCAAAACGGGAACCGCTATCACTGGATGTTCCGCCACTAGAGCCAGAACTACCCCCGCCAAAACGGGAGCCACTGTCACCAGATGAGCCACTAGACCCAGATGAACCCCCACCACCAAATCGAGAGCCAGAACTGCCAGACCCAGAGCCACCAGAACCAGAAGACCCACTGCCGCCAAAGCGCGACCCACTGTCACCAGACGAGCCACCACCGCCTAAGCGTCCTGTATCACCTGTTGAACTGCTAGACCCAGATGAACCCCCACCACCAAATCGAGAGCCAGAACTACCAGACCCACCAAATGGAGACGACCCTCCAGAGCCAGATGAACCACTCGACCCAGAGCCACCCCCACCAAAACGTGAGCCACTATCGCTAGATGAACCACTAGAGCCAGATGAACCCCCACCACCAAAGCGCGAGCCAGAACTGCCAGACCCGCCAAATGGAGATGACCCTCCAGAGCCAGATGAACCACTAGACCCAGAACCACCACCGCCAAAGCGTGAGCCACTATCGCTAGATGAGCCACCAGAACCAGAAGACCCACTGCCGCCAAAGCGCGACCCACTGTCACCAGACGAGCCACCAGAACCAGAGCTACCGCCACCGAAGCGAGAGCCAGAACTGCCAGACCCACCAAATGGAGACGACCCTCCAGAGCCAGATGAGCCACCAAAACGCGACCCACTGCTACCGGGCAAACCACCCCCGCTTCCACTTCCACTACCCGAAAATGGATTTATTGCCCCACTCAGACGACGCGATGACGATTCATCCTCATCATCTTCTTCATAGTCGTCATCTTCATCATAATCATCATCGTTATAAAAAGTCATTGGCATTTTCCTTCACATTTTGCATCATCAGAGGCAAAAAGAGCGTGCGGTGTTGGTCTATATGACCATTCGTAACTATATCACAGAATTATCTTTTTGACGATAAAAACTGTACAAGCGTTCTATTATAATGATATTAGAATTTGCAATAGATGTCAATCAATTAGCCAATATTTTGCCCATGAATGGCTATTTTTCAAAATAGGTGATTAGTAGGGGCAAAAAAGATGCCCCTACAGTTGGTATTAGATGAGACGGTCTAAATCGTGCAAATCGTCGAGCAAAATATACCCCTCACGCAACGCTTTGAGTGCGGTGGCGTAACGGTCTTTGCTCCCCAATTTTTTCATGATATTAGCAATTTGCTCAATCAGTTCGATGAGAGGAATATTGAGTTCTTTAGAGATTTGCTCATTCTCTTTGCCTGCGGCGATGTGTAATAACACTCGCTGGTCAGAATCACTGAGACGCACACTATCTGGCGCTTGGTCAGATAACACCCCGCCGACAATTTTTTCTGCGACACCCCGCCCCAAAACCAATTGTCCTTGTGCTACTTTTTTGAGCGCATCTACTAAATCGCCCTCATCTGCCGATTTAAGGATATATCCATGCGCCCCTGCGCGGAGTGCGCGGACGATATAAGCATCTTCTTCACGTCCTGTTAAGATGAGAACTTTGACGCTGGGCGCGGTTTTGCGAATTTCGGGCAGAATATCGAGTCCACCCCGAATAGGCATATTCAAATCAAGTAACAAGACATCTGGCACAATCGAGACCGTTTGTTGTAATGCCGATTCGCCATCGCCTGCTTCTGCCACAATCACAAATTCTTCGTGTGTTTCGAGCAAATTCGCCAACGATTTGCGTAAGATGGTGTGGTCATCTGCCAAAATTAGGCGTAGGGTGCGTTTGCGAGTGCCACTATCGCGTTTTTGGGCGGCAGTTTGTAGGGTATCTGCCCATGCAGGACGTTTATGGGCGGTATCAACATCAACGGGCGGTACATCGTCCACGGTTGGGTTGAGTGCCGATTCTAATGCACTCGCCAATGCCGCGCCCGATTGATAACGCCGATTGGCATTTTTTTCGAGCGATTTGAGGATAACATTTTCTAATGCCACTGGAATGGTTGGGACGATATTCCGCAATGGGGGAGGGGGTTGCTTCACTTGTTGCAAAAGCAACGCGCCAATATCATCGGCATTAAAGGGTAATTGCCCTGTTGCCATCTCATACAACACAATACCGAGCGAATAAATATCGGTACGGTTATCGAGTTTCATCCCTTGTGCTTGTTCTGGCGACAGATAAGCGGGTGTGCCGATGACCATGCCATGTGCAGTCACCCGTTTGGCATCATGAGGTAATGCCAAACCCAAATCCATCAATTTCACCTGACCAGCAGGTGTTACTTTGATGTTGGCGGGTTTAATATCGCGGTGGATAATTTGTCGTTCATGTGCATATTGCAACGCATTGGCAATCTGACTACCCAAGTCTACAATGACCTCGGGCGATGAAGGAACATAAGCCGAAAGCGATAAGCCATCTACATATTCGACCACCAAAAAGTGGCGGTCTCCCTCTTGGTCAATGTCAAAAATTGCCATGATATTGGGATGATTGAGTTTTGCCGCCGATGTCGCTTCCTGAAAGAAGCGTTTGCGTGTGCTTTCACGCACATGAGGCAACAACATCTTAATAGCGACTTCGCGCTCTAGGCGTTCATCAAATGCTTTATAAACAGTCGCCGTAGAACCATCACCAAGATGCTCACGGATTTCATAACGGTTGCGTAATTTGTGTCCAATCATAAGTTTATCTATCGTTTTTAACCTGCCATGTTCACAATGATACCACAATGTTAGTTATTACGCACAAATTTTGCTCAAGACAAATGAGAATTTTTTGGGTTATGATGGAACTATAACGTAACCTAATTCATCAGAATGCGGTAATCTTACTATCAACCAGATTCCGCCCATTAAATGAGGTTAATGTGAATCGCGTTGAAGAACAACGCTTGCTTAAAATGGCTCAAGCGGGTAACACACAGGCATTTGCACACCTATATCGGGCGAATGTGCAATTGATTTTTCGGTATCTATATTATCGGCTCAATGATATTCAATTGGCAGAAGATTTTACTGCCGATGTTTTTACCCGTGCATTCAAAGACCTAGAGACTTTTCAGGATATGGGTAAGCCGTTTGTGGCATGGTTATACCGAATTGCCCATGCGCGGGTGGTAGATTATTACCGACAAACCGACAGGCGCGGCATTGATGATGAATTAGACGAGGCTGTTCAAGTCCAATCTATCAGCGAGTCTGTAGATGCTAATTTATTGCGAAAGCAAATGGCGCAAGCCTTGCATCAGGCAATTGCCCAACTGATACCATCGCAACAACAAGTCGTCTTATTGCGATTTATTGAGGATAAAAGTTTAGAAGAAACAGCGCTTCTTATGGATAAAAAAGCAAATGCTATTAAAGCCCTACAACATCGCGCACTCAAAACGTTGGCGCAAATACTCACTAAAATGGGGTTTGATAGTGATGAATTTTTGGCAGGGTTATCATGACCTCTCCAGATGAACTTTATGCCGAAATATTAGCCACTTGTTTGGATGACGTGCTTCATCAACGTGCTACAATTGAATCTTGTCTCAAAAAATATCCGCATTATGCCGAATCCCTTCGGCGCGAATTACGGATTGCGCTCCTCACCACAAAGCTCAAACCACCTGCATTATCGGATGCCAAAGTGGATGCACTAGAAGCCCATTTGATGAATCATTTGCAAAAACCAAAAGTGATGTATCCGACATTTATAGGGTTACGGCGGTATGTTGCAGGCGTGATTTTTGCCTTTTTTTTGGTATTTGCTGGGTCAGCTGGGACAGTTGCCGCTTCTGCCAATGCGCTCCCCGGTGATGGGTTATATGGTATCAAACGGTGGTGGGAATCGGTTGTTATATTTGTGTCAACCATCATCGGAAATACCGAAACCGTATTGATACAATTGGCAGAAACACGCCTTGATGAAATGATAAAATTACAAGCGCTTGGACAAAATTCTGCACAAAATTTATCAGATTTAGCCTCTGCAACCAATGATGTTTTGCGCTATAATAGTGTCTTAACAGCACGCGAGGTAGATTTTTTACAAGTAACACAAAATTTCTTGATACAATCAGAAATGATTGAGATGCCTCTCGCACAAGAGTTACTTCAAAAAATTACCCCGATTTTAATAACAGTGCCAGAGCAATCCCCAGCCTCTGATATGTTATCGGGTGATGAACCGATAACACCTACACCAACCGTCACAGTTGTGCCTAGCGTGGTTTTATCTCCCACAGTTACCACAACTTTTTTACCGACTGAATTTGTTACGCAGGTGTTGACTGCTACACCAAGCGCAACACCGCGCATACCTTCTACACCTACCCGTACTCCAACCTCAACCATTACCCCAACTATTACAACGATTATCCCTATTGCACCATCATTAACACCCACTTGGACGGCATTTCCAACTTCTACGCTTGCGCCAACGGTCACACCAGATAACCCTGCAATTATCATTACCCCACCTGCTAATCATACAGGTGGAAATATCATCCCAATCCCCAGTCAAACATGGTATCCATGGCAACAAGCGACATGGGATGTTTGTTATTTAACCCGAACTGTAGACCCGTATGGGAATCGGAATGACCCCTATTGCAACCCAACAGAATTGCCACCGATAGACCCCGAATCGTTAGGAGCGCCATAATGCCTATTCAATTTTGTACTGGCGACCCATTGAGTACCACCGCCCAAGTATTAGCATTTGGACATAATGCGCGGGGTAGAGTTGAGTTAGGGGCATTTGAGACACGCCTCATGCAAACCTATTCACCTGCGTTTTCGGTGTATCAAAAACAATGTCGGGTAGGGCGAATTAAAGCAGGGAATTTGTGGTTGTGGCGCGAGAGCAAACCGAATCTGATGTTTATGGTGGTACGCGATTCATCCGTCGGGGCAACACGCTTGCGTTATGTGCAATCTATTGCCATTCAAATCGCACAAGAGTATCCGATTTTAGGGATAAAAAGCCTTGCGATTGCATCATTGGGCAATGCTTATGAATGGGAAGAAATCCGCCAAGTGTTGACGATGTGGTTGAATAAATGCAAATTGGATGTGACCATCTACGATGTGTAATAGATTATTCTCGCGGTTTTGCCCGTTGTGCTACCTCATAAATCTTGTTTAATTTCTCTTTAATTTCGGGGTGAATTTGGTCAGGAGTGAGATAATCCGCCAAAACGTGATAATTGGTTTTATAGATGAGATTATGCGATGCTAATTGTGCAAAATAATCTTTGAAAAGACGGTCTAAGAAGTCGCTGATTTTGGTTTCATACCAAAAGTTATCTTCAAAATTTTCGCGTGCATCTAATGATAACCGTCTTTCAAGTAGCGTTGCCATTACATCTCGATTATTCCCTGCATAAGCCAATAATACCTTTGGATGAGCGATATAATTCTCGATTTCACGCCGTTGCCACATCGTCTCTTGCAGTTCCGTGCTATTTTTAAGTTTTTCTTTGACGTTATCAACCAGAATAAACCCCACTAAATCGGGTTTTGCTTCGCGTAATCCATAAAAATGATTGCGTGCAATATTGGGGTCATTTTGCCCAATTGGATGAAAAAATGCGCTTTCTAATGCTTCTAAGACAGGGTGATTTATTAATCGTGCAATTGCTTTAAGAATGTTGAAATCGGTTGCCCCTTCTAAATAAAGTACCCAGCCAGTTTGTTCTGCTTGATAATAATCTTCTGCCGATATATCACGCAGAGCTTTACGGAGTTGACTCCCTCTATCATTAATCCGATGCGGTTTGCTAATAAATGCGATAACCATATCATTTTCGATTGCTTTATCCATAATAATTTCAGAGTGACTGGCAATAATCACTTGTGATTGTTGTTTTTTTGCAATATCGTTGATTAAATCATAGATTTCGCGCTGACGTATAATTTCCAGATGGGCATCTGGTTCATCTAATAATATGACTACACCTTGATTGAGATATAAATGTGCCAAAATGAATAATGTTTGGCGTAATCCACTCCCCGAAGCGAGTAAATCTAATGTGATGCCTTGTCGGGTTTTATATTCTAATGTGATTGTGCCACCTTCTAAGAATGGCTCTTGTAATTGGATACCAAATTGCTTTTGAATGATACCTGTCAATTCGTCCCAATATGGGGTTTGATAGACCAAATAACACATATTGCGAAGCACTTCCGCAGTTCGCCCCTCCCCGATGAGGCGCTCAATAAATTCAGCATCTACACGCGGTTCAGTAATTGCCAAGCCTGCCATGATAGACAGGAATGCAACTTTCAAGGTTTTTACTTCATCTGGGATGGCGGGTTCTTGACCTGAAAGGGGGTTACAATAAAATGATTCATCATTGCTAAACCGAAATTCCATCCCACAACGCCATAATTTGCTATCTGTGATACATTCTAAAATGATGATGATGTTAAAATCATCTTTTTTAGCTCCCCTTTTTTGTGTTCTTAAATTGCGCCACAACATTCTAGCAGTATTGTTTGGGATAGAATATAAATCTTTGCGGTTAATTGGCACACCCATTCGGGTGTTTGTTTTTTTATCTCCTTTATTTGTAATCCATTTTTGTACCCCGATATACCATAAACTGAGTGCCTGCAATGCAGTGGTTTTGCCACTGTTATTGGGTCCTACAAACACAACCGTATTCCCCAATTCAATTTCGATTTCATCGAATTGCTTAAAATTTTTGATGATGAGTTTATGTAATGTGGTGGACATTATTATCTCCAAAATACCCCTAAAAGGGCGGACATACGCGCCAAAAAGCAGGCGCTAGTACCGCCCCTACACATCGGGGGATGGTTGTAGGGGCGGATTAGGTCGCTAGACCGTATATCCGCCCGTGTCATTGAATAATATTTCTTACGCCTTTTCGGTCTCTATTGCGCCCAGAATTTGTTCGCTTCTATCCAAACTGCCCACGCTGTAATATTTTGCATCAGGGTGATGGGCAAAGATGGCGGCTGTGCTTTGTTCTGGCACAATCTGATAACTTTCGGCGGTGAGGGTTAGGTTAATTTCTGCCGTTTGGGGCAACAACCGCCACACGATTTGATGGTCATCCAAATCGGGGCAGGCGGGGTATCCCCAGCTATAGCGTTTGCCACGATTTTCGGTGATGCCCAATTCTTTGCGAATGTGTACCGTCATATAATTGGCGGTGGCTTCTGCCGCTTGTACGGCTAATCCATGAAAGAAATAGGCTTCGCTATAATTATCGGCTTTTTGCAATTTTTCAAACACTTCACTGGCAATTTCGCCGACTGTTACAGCTTGCAACGCGACCACATCCACTTCACCAGAATCTACAGGCGCATAATAATCGCTAATGCACAAGAAATCGCCCATCGGTTGGCGTGGGAAGGTGAAGCGTTCTTTTTCGACCTTTTTGCCCGACTTGGCAAATTCCTCTGCATCCCAAATAATCAGGCTATCACCATCGCTATTGGCAGGGAAATAGCCATAAACCGCTTGAGGGAGCAACGATTTATCGCGCAATGCGGCACGACTCATTTTCTCCAGACGGGCTTCAAATTCGGATTCAAGTTTTGCCCATTCTTCACCCTGCTTATTTTTTGCCCCCCAACTCAGGCGGAATAATTCGGGTTTATGGAGATGTTGCAACACAACTTCTAATGGCATGTATTTGACTAATTTAGACCCCCAGAATGGCGGTTTGGGGAGGTCTGTGGCTGGTTGGACGGTTTTGACGGCTTCGCCCCCTGCGCGACCTTTACGAGCAGGTTTATTGATTTCTTCCTCTGCTTCGCTGATGACTTGTTCGATAAATTGGGCGCGGTCTGGGCTAATGAGTTTGTCCATCACCGATAAACCTTCAAACGCATCGGTGCAATAGAAAACACCGGGCGTATAGGGTTGATTATTTTCTTCGAGGAATAAAATTCGCCGACCAAAACGCCGATTAATCGCCGCTCCACCGACTAACACGGGGAATTTTAAGCCTCTACGTCCTAATTCATTGACGATGAGGGGCATTTGTTTGGATGTGCTGACCAACAGCGCCGAAAGCCCAATCGCATCGGCTTTGTATTCAATCGCTTTTTCGATGATGGTATTGGCGGGGACTTGCTTGCCCAAATCATGCACTGTATACCCGTTATTGGTCAAAATGGTCTTGACCAAATTTTTGCCGATGTCATGCACATCACCATAAACAGTCGCAAGGATGACAGTCCCTTTGGTCACACCTTCTACTTTGTCCATGAAGCCTTCTAAATAGGCAACCGTCTTTTTCATCACTTCTGCCGATTGCAACACAAACGGCAAAATCAGTTCACCTGCACCGAATTTATCGCCAACTTCTTTCATGGCGGGGAGCAATACGGTATTCAGCACTGTCACAGGGTCATGACGGGTGAGGCAATCATCTATGAGTTTTTCTACACCCTCTTTTTTGCGGTGAACAATTTGCCAATGCAACGCTTCTTCTGCTGTCATATTGGCTGTGGGGTCTACCACTTCTTGACCTGCCACTTTGACCTCATTTTGTTCAAAATATTGAATAAAACGAGGCAGTGCATCGGGGTCGGTGTTGAAAATCAGGTCATCCGCCAATTTGCGTTGTTCGTCTGGGATTTCGGAGTAGGGGGTGATATGGGCAGGGTTGACAATCGCCATATCCAAACCCGCTTCAACAGCATGATACAAAAACACACTATTCAGCACGCCACGCGCCGCAGGGGTCACACCAAAGCTGACATTACTCACACCGAGCGCGGTCATCACACCCGGTAAATGTTGCTTGATGAGGCGAATCCCTTCGATGGTCTCGACGGCATCATTTCGTAATTCTTCTTGCCCAGTCGTCAATGGAAAGGTGAGCGTGTCATAAATTAAATCTTCTGGCGAAAGCCCATATTCATTCACGGCAATTTCGGTGATGCGTTTGGCGATTTCAAATTTTTTCTGGCGAGTGTGTGCCATACCTTCTTCGTCAATGGTCATCGAAAGCACACCAGCACCGTGTTTTTTGACGATTGGCAAGACTTTATCAATCCGCTCCCGCCCATTTTCGAGGTTATTCCCGTTGATAATGGCACGACCCGGATATAATGCCAGTGCCGCCTCTGCGACATCCACTTCGGTGGTGTCTATGATGAGGGGGACTTCAACAGACATCGCCAATTTTTTGACGAGTTTTTCCATTTGGGTGCGTTCATCATCGCGTTCTGTGAGCGCCACACACACATCAAGCATGTGCGCCCCGCTTTCGACTTGCTCCACCGCGATTTGGACGATGCTATCATAATCGTCATCCAACAAAAGGCGTTTCACTTTACGGCTACCCTGACTATTCACCCGTTCTCCGATGAGTGTGGGTCCCGGATTTTGTATCATGCGGGTGGCAGTCATCCCAGATGAGGCTTGCGCTTCATGTTGGGGGGTGCGTGTTTTGGGTGATTGCCGTTTGAGCGGATTACCCGCCTTAATCGAATCCAAATATTCTTGATAGGTATACCCATTTATCTTTTGATACAGTTGCGCCAAATGGGGCGGTTGTGTCCCACAGCATCCACCCACCACATTCACACCCCAACGGGTAAATTCCGATACCATATCGCTGAAAGGTTCGGGTGTCATGGGATAAACGGCTTCGCCATCCACATTAATCGGCAAGCCCGCATTGGGCAATACACTAATAGGGAAGCGAGAACGTTCTACCAGATATTGAATCGGTTGGCGCATATATTCGGGACCTGTGGAGCAATTCATCCCAATTACATCAATTGGCAAGGCTTCTAATGTCACAGTCGCGCCAGCAATATCGGTACCAAACAGCATACGCCCACTAATATCCAGCGTGATTTGGACTTGTAACGGAATGCGGTTGCCCGATTCTTTGAAATAGCGATTGATGCCATAAACGGCGGCTTTGACCTCTAAAATATCTTGACTCGTCTCGACCAGCAGTAAATCTGCGCCACCTTCAACCAAGCCTTGTGCTTGCTCATAAAATAAATCAGCCAATTGGTCAAAAGAGACATTGCTCAATTCGGGGTCATCACCAGAGGGTAATTTACCACTGGGTCCAATGCTCCCCGCCACAAATCGTGGAATGCTTGTTTCTTTTTCAAAACGGTCACAGATGCTACGGGCAAGTTTGGCGGCGGCACGATTAATTTCGAGGGTTCTATCGCCTAAGCCATATTCGCCGAGTGTCCAGCGATTGCTACGGAAGGTATTCGTTTCGACCACCTCGCTCCCAACTGAGAGGAATGAGGCGTGAATTTCGCCGATAACATCGGGGCGGGTGATGACCAAATAATCCACACAGCCATTCAGATGTTCCCCACCATAATCGGCGGCGGTGAGGTTATACCGTTGGATACTTGTCCCCATGGCACCATCAAAAATGACCACATGGTCGGCAAGTGCATCGAGATAACGACGATTGGTATAGGTACGATTCGACATCAGTTGAGAATCTCTTTCTTATATACTAAGGCTGACGATGATTTTACAAATTTGGGATAGGCTTGGGATAAGTGTCTAAAATTTTACCACGTTTGCTATCTACTATTTAATGCTTTTTCGAGCCGATTCGCAACATCCAACCAATGGGCAGTATCAGCATTGGCAGTGCGGGTATCCATCCAAAAATTAAATCGGATGCGTTCTTGTTCTTCGAGTGGGGTAGACTCATCGCGTAATTGGGCATACGAATCGGGGCGATAACGAAAATGATCATATTGCAGATGCGCCAAAATGATATTGCAGATGGCATTTGTGATATGGCTATATTTTTCAAATTCAGATTGGGTAGATTGTACCGCCCGCGCTAAATCGAAAACAGCTAATAAAAAGTGAGCGCATCCCGCATTTGGGAATTGAGAGATGCTATGGGTGGGTAAATCATCCGAAGCAGACCCATAAACAATGACAGTCAACAAAATTTCGCGCACCCAACGGGCTTGCGGATATATCCCCTCAAATTTGGGTAGGAATGTCTCGAACAAAGGCGCGGCGATAGAGACAGCGATGAGTGGGTCTAATTGAGCGAGCAACCGTTTGAGGGTATCTTGCGATGCACCCCATTCGCGTTGTTGGGCAGATAGTCGAAGTTGTGTTAAATCGGTTTGGGTATTTGCGTTCATTAATCCTATTTGCTTATGCTGTAGATGCTAACTGTGATTCATCAGAAGCATTATCGGCATCATTAAACGGTAATGGAAGGGTAAAAATGAAATTAGAGCCTTTACCCACTTCACTTTCGACCCAAATATTCCCTCGGTGAGCATTAATAGCCAATTTGCAGAAGGTAAGCCCTAATCCAACACTCTTAGGATGGCTCTCTTGATGAGCGCGATTAAATTTTTCAAAGATTTTTTCTTGTAATTCTTTGGGGATTCCTTCGCCAGAATCTTGGACATTTACCCAGACCATATTATCTTTGATTCGTGCGCCAATCGTAATCAGTCCGCCTGATGGGGTGTATTTGAGCGCATTTTCGATGAGATTTACAATGACGCGCAAAATCATATCGGCATCTAGCGAGAGGGGAGGCAAATTATCGGCGAGGATGAATTGAAAATGTTGATTCGCTTCTACCGCGAGAGGTTGTACCAGTTCTACCGCGTTGCTCATAATATCGTGTAAATTTGACCAATCCATTTTGATGAATGACTCACCACTTTCTATCCGTTCCATATCCAACAGATTATCAATCAACCGGCGTAATTGACGCACACTTCGGATATTGATTTGGAGCAAATTGAGGATGGTTATATCAGTGTGATTTGCCAGCAATTCTGCGAGTTTAGATGTACTGGCGCGTAATGTTTGGAGTGGTACACGCAAATCATGATAAATCATTGCGCTCAAATCGCGCTGAAATTGGGCTTGGTCTAATTTATCGCGGATGTCTTGGCTATTTGCCCAACGGAGCAATAATGCTTTATGAAGATGCCCGGCACACAATATCCCAATCTCATCTGCCAATGGGATGACATCCGATTCAAAATGACCGGTTTGTGGATGCAAAAAGACCATCACACCCATCACTTGGTCTTGATAAATGAGCGGAATCCCCAATGCAGACCCATCGCTTGGCAAAATATTTGCCCTCCGCAAATTGCCCCAACGCGGGTCTACCGCGATATTGGATAAAATCACGGTTCGTTGGCTATGATAAATGAGTCCGACTGCGCCCGAATATAACCACAACAACCATTCTTCTGATTCTTTATCGAGTTTGTCTAATGATGCGATGTTATATTGAATCGTATCGGTTGGGTTTCCTTCGGCATTAAACATCACTAAAAAGCCTGTTGGCGCATGGAGTAATTTACCCGCACCCCCTAGCACTGAATGAGCTAAGGGGGCGAGGCGTGTTTCTGTATTGAGTTGTTTGGCAAATGGATATAGCACTTCTGCAAACTTCGACATGTCTCTTTTCATCACCGTCCAAATAACCGATTCAGTTCTGCGGCAAGTTGCCGAAATGCCATTTCTGGGACAGCAGGATTAAATTGAATTTTGGGCAAGTTACTTGCTTCGGTTGGCATACGGTCAATTGGTTCGCTGATGAGCAAAAAGATGGGCTTATCGCGGTTATGAAAATGTCGCCAATTTTTCATCACATTTTCGTTACGGAGTGCCGAAACCGATAACACAATCACCATCACTGGACATTCCAAACGGGCTTGTTGTGTCATGGCTTCCCATTCAGGTGAACCTTCCAACCATTCCTGCTCTGCCCAAACCTGTAATCCCGAATCGCTAAGGACATTGAGCAATGGCGCAACGACTCTATCCCAATCTTGGCGTGAATAACTGACCAAGATATGGTTAGTCAATGACACCAAATTATTTGTCTCCGATGCCATTTTGCTAGGGTGCATCCAGAGTGTTTCAAATTCGCTGGTTTTTCGTTTTGGCTTGGGATTGATTTTTGTATCTTCTGGCAGACGGTTGGTGATAATATCTGATGTAAACCGTTCTGGGGTATTGGTGAATTGGAAACGTAGATTGCGCCCAATTTGGATGATGTCGCCATTTTTGAGCGGGCGTGTATCTTCTAAAATTTCGTTATTGAGGACTGTTCCGTTTGTTGAGCCTAAGTCGCTGATAGAGTAGGTTCGCCCCACGAGCGATAAGCGAAAATGCTCACGGCTTAATTCTGGCTCAATAATGACAATATTGCAGGCAGTCGAGCGCCCAACTGTGATATTCATCCCGCTTAATGGATAAACGGCGGGTTGTGCGCCTTCCTCACGCCCCAAATAGACCAAGTACGATTGTAAAAATTGAGTGTCATCAAATGTTGTTTGTGCCGTGCGTGTTGCCCGAAGGTCATCTGTACCCGGCTCACCCGGACGAAATTCGAGGGTGATGCTATCGCCCAATTCGATGATGCAATTGGTCTGAAGCAACCATGTTGTCCCACCTTCCAAAACTTGCCCATTGATGAATGTGCCATTGCTGGAATTCATATCCAAAATTTCATAGCCATTGTCTGTCAGGGTTAGGCGGACATGCTCACGGCTCACTTCGTTGTCGTGAATGATGATTGTATTACGGTTGCCCCTTCCAATGGTGATGACAGGGGTATTTAACCGAAAAATTGTCCCCGGTTCTGGACCTCTACGCATAATTAAATGAGCCATGTTGTTTTATCACCTATTTTTCCACAACTGTTAACATGATTATAGCAGATAGCAAATTATTTGCTTAGAATTATTGGCGGAGAAATGTACGAATTTCGTTAATAACGGCTTTCATTTCTGCCTCATCTACCATATAAAAAGATGCTAGTGGGGTGCGGTCCCCGTTTTTCATCACCAAGAATAACCCATACATCCCAATTTCGGGGTTATGTTGTGTATCAACATAGGCAACAGCATAAATCGAATGTCGAATTTCGACAGGTCGAAAAATGCCAATGCGCCGAATGACCAATGTTTCATAATGTCGGTCAAATTCGCAGTGAATACCATAACTAAGATGCCTTGTTGCCAATGCACCTAATATGACTAAGCCACCAATTAATCCCCAAAAGATGACCATAACCATCATCCACAATAACCCATCACGCTCATAGCGTATGTGTAATGTAGATGCAATTTGTGATGTGAAGATGAGCAATGCCATCATGCTGATGAGGGTGAATAGTGATGCAAAAAATGTCCCCCAATGACGACTGTCTTTGAGGATGAGGTGTGTTGGCGATGAGTGTATAATCCTAAGCATAAAATTTCCTCTAACCATAGCATACTGGTGATATGAGCCAAGATTTCCCCCAATCACTAGGGGTAGGGTAAAATCACATAAAATAGATTATAATCGCACACATTTAACAACAGTTGAGAAAATCATCATGGATAAACAAGCAATCCGTGTTTTACATTTTGCCGATACACATATCGGCATGGAAAATTATGGTCGTATAGACCCCGAAACGGGTCTAAATAGCCGTGTTGTAGATTATTTGCGTCGCATGAATGATATGGTAGAGTATGCCCGCGAGCATGATGTGGACTTGGTCATTTTTGCGGGGGATGCCTTCAAAACGCGCACCCCAAACCCCACGTATCAACGCGAATTTGCCTATCGTATCCGTGAATTATCGCAACTCGCGCCAACAGTGATGCTCATCGGTAATCACGATATTGCGCCTGCCATTCTTCGTGCCAGTAGTATCGAAATTTATGCCACATTAGGCGTGCCGAATGTGTGGGTGGCGGATGAATATACCACCGAGCGCATTACAACCAAGCGCGGTGATGTGGTGATAGGGTCTGCACCATATCCGATGCGGGCGCGGATATTAGAAAAACTCAAAAATACGGCGGGGATGAGCATTGCCGATACAGAACGCGAATTAGAACGGGTTCTGATTGATATTTTGCAAGGCTTGGCAGATGAAGCCGATGCCAAAGCGAATGGAGATGATATTCCGCGCATTTTAGTCGGGCATTTTACTGTTGGTGGGGCGGTGGTGGGTAGTGAGCGCCAAATTATGTTGGGGCGCGATGTGAATGTACCCCTCTCGGTTATTTCGAGCAATCAGTGGGATTATGTGGCGTTGGGTCATATTCACAAGCACCAAAATTTGACTCAACATCAAAAAGATAAACCGCCTGTGATTTATAGTGGGAGTATTGAGCGCATTGATTTTGGCGAAGAAGGCGATGAAAAAGGTTTTTGTTGGGTAGAACTCGCCCGACATGAAACCATGTGGCGCTTTGTGCCTGTGAATGCGCGTCCGTTTGTGACCATCAAAGCCGATTTGCGCCAAGACCCTGTTCCAACCGAGACGATGATTCATAAAATTGAGCAATATGATTTGCGTGGCGCGGTGGTGCGTTTGTTGCTCCATTTCAAAGAAGAAACGCTCGCCCGATTCAACGAAAAAGCCGTATTTGAGGCGCTCAAACGGGCGGGTGCGGTATATGTGGCGGCAATCCGCAAAGAGGTAGATTCTCCTGCACGCCAACGCTTGGGCGAAAGCCCAGAAGGACTGGCGCCATTGGAATTATTAGACCGTTATTTGGATAGGGTGAAAGCTGTGAGTCCAGAACGGCGTGAAGAATTGCTCAATGCCGCACAAAGCATTTTCGATGAGGTGAAGAATAAGGGCGGGGGATAGAGACAATCTAAAGAACTTTTATTGAAACAGCTTATTCAAAAAAATAATCTGTTTTGTATTATTATTTTGTACCTATTGCAGATTAAAATGGTTGACTTATGGTTGCAACAGAATTAAGTGTTGGTTATACTCTGCCTGTACTACTAGAAGGGTTGGGGAATATTCATCATGCAAATTTTCATTAGCTATACAAGTCGTCATAATCAAGATAAAAATGTCGCACAGGAATTATATGAAAAACTGAAAGAATGGGGGTATAAACCATGGATGGATATTCATGATATTCCTAATTTCACCACACAAGAACATGATGGTTGGCAAATGGATATAGATAGCACATTAGAGACATCACAAGTTATGATTGCTCTAATGAGTGACGAAAGTATTACAAGTCCTAATGTTAAACGTGAGTGGCTTTGGGCAAAGAACAATAATTTACCTACTATTTGGGTAAGAGTAAGGGAGTTTGATAAACCACTACCCCATCAATTAGGACAACCTAATTATATACCTTACAAGTCGCAAGACTATGAAGAGCGTCTTAAAAAGAACTTATCAGATATTAAATTGAAGATAGACATAGAATATGATTCGGATATTATATCATATAATAATTTTAGTAAACAACACGGAAAGGATTTTGTTTATGAGATATTAGATGCTATTAAAGATATAGAGGAAGTTCTAAAAGTTATTCCCCAAAATAAGCGTGAACAGTTTATTCGTAGGCGCGAAAAACTTGAGAACAAGATTATTTGCTGGCGAATTGCCCAAGCATGGTTTGTTAATATTCTCAAGCCAACATTAGAGGAATTTGCCTATTCTGTGAACATGAATTCCGAATTACAACCGAACCTAGTGGTTAAATATGATGAAGCTGAGTATAAGACAACAAATTATACAAGTAATCAAGTTCGGAATATCTATGAAAAATTAGGGATGTTTCTTGTTTTAGGTGAACCAGGGAGTGGTAAAAGTATATTTTTATTGCAACTTGCAACTCTGCTGATGAAGAACTACCTCGATTGCATAACTAAACCTAATTGTAATCGAGATTATA
Source organism: uncultured Chloroflexota bacterium (assembly GCA_937942935.1). Taxonomy (GTDB): domain Bacteria; phylum Chloroflexota; class Anaerolineae; order Aggregatilineales; family Phototrophicaceae. Next base: position 16,912 of record CALDGT010001035.1, read on the forward strand.
TCAAAATCCCGCTTGTTTTGAACTTATCCTCATGGGGAAGCAAAGCAGATTATGATGAAACCTCTTTAGAGCAGTGGGTTGCTCTTGAGTGTGAAAAATTGTATCGGATTGATAGTGCAATTTTTGAAGACTTATTGAGTATTAAACGTTTTGTACTACTACTTGATGGCTTAGATGAAATACCAAAAGAGAAATTAGTAAATCGTATTCAGAAAATAAATGAGTATCGTTTACAGAAGCAACAAGATGTAACTCCCATTATTGTCTGTAGTCGCTCAAAAGACTATCAACAATTTCTTGAGCAAGAAAATCAAGATTGCAAATTGTTGTTTACACATTCTGTTCACATAGCGCCATTAGATAAAGAAGAAATCCTAGCATACCTAGATAAACATCCAGATACACGATTTAACTATTTATTCAATACAAGTGAAGAGATACAAGAATTAGCTAAAATCCCTTTATTTTTGGTGATGATGGCTAGAGTATATTCGTACAAAAATTTCGAGGGAATCATTGTTGAAAAAATAACAAGCGAGGATTTCAGTGAAGATATCATTGATAAATATACTAATATTAAAGACCAATATAGTTCATTTGATAAAGTAAAGAAAGTCAAAAGAGATAACATATTGGGATGGTTAACAGTTAGAAGTCGTGCCTATGGTGTCATATTTCGCTTAGACAGAATGACTATTGATTGGTATGAAAAGTGGATGATTTTTATTCATAATACTATTCTACTGTTTTTAATATTTATCGTACCCGTTTTACTTTGGTTGAGTATTGGAATTGACTTAGCAGGAATTATAGGCGGATTGATACTAGCCATTAACACTGGTATCTTTTCGCGGGTTATTTGGCACAATTTTTATCGAGAAGGATATTTTTATCACAATATTCATTATAAGAATTTTATAGAAAGACTAGAATATACAAACAATACTAGTCGAATTCGCCAATTGAAGGTGTTTATAGATGATATATTTTTTAGTTCTATTCTATTTCCCTCTAAACCTCTTTTCAATCAAATAAAAGCAGATGCCTTTTTGAGATGGTTCTCATTTCTTTTCTTGATAAGTATTTGGTTACTATGGATGACATATTTTTTTAGCCAATTTTTAGCTGTAGATTTTATAATTCACATGCTTTCGAGTTCTATCATATTGATTATTGTTCTAATAGTTGTACTGGTGTCAAAACCTGAAACTGCAGTGACGAGTGCATTTAGGAATAGAGCTTTTACTTTCTTGATTTTATCGTTTGGAATAGCAATAGGATTGTGTTTATTATTAACAATATCATCTTTTGTTATTGCTATTCCACTTACACTTGCACTCTTTCTAGGAGTTGCCAGAATTGTTCAACTCCAGTTATTTGGAATTTTCTTTTGGATTAAGTTTCGGTCTCGCTATCAAACTTTTATGAATTACATGGTCATGCAGAATGTGTTTCGTAAATTTGCAGGAGGCTATACCTATCGCCATGATTATTTCTTTCAGCGTCACTGGGAACCAAAGAATAAAAATATTACCATCAAACAAAAGTTTGACGAGATTATGAAAAGATTCGATATATCAGCCAATTATTGGCATAACACTATGAATAGAAGCAATATGTTGTCTCAAATTCAACAACTTGGTAATCCTGCTATTGAATGGGTTGTTAATGCGTTCATAACTTCTGAACATGCAAATCGTATTGAGTTTTTAGCAGATGCGCTTATTGGATTAGGACAAGATTCTGCTAAATCATTATTTATGAAAGATGAAATATTTGATGAACAGAAAGGTGAACGCAATAATTATGATACCTTACATCATGCGATACGAGTTTGGAGTGCCCTTAAATATAATAGCGTGGTTGATAAACTTATAGAAAACTTTAACCATAAGAACCTAGCTATTCGCCAAGATATAGCCAATGCATTGGGTATCATCGGTACTGATATAGCATGTAGAGGATTGATTGAGAAGTTAGAATCCAATGATATCCCTGAGATTTTAAGAGTAGTAGTTAATGCACTTTGTCAATTGAAAGATATTAAACCAAGCGCAAGGCTTGCTTTAGAAAAATATGGCTATGATTGTGAATAAAGCAGTAGCGGAAAATTACCTTTCTCCACTATGTCATCATTATTTCTTCAATTCTGCTAAGAACTTAGACCGAAATTTTGCCACTTTTGGCGCGATGACGATTTGGCAATATCCCGCATCCGGATTATTCACATAATAATTTTGATGATAATCTTCCGCAGGGTAAAATTTCTCCGCAGGGGTGATTTCGGTCACGATGGGATTCGCCCATAATTTGGTGCTGGTCAATTCCGCGATGGTCGCATCGGCAATTTGTTTTTGTTCATCTGTATGATAAAAGATGGCAGACCGATATTGTGTGCCAACATCTGCCCCTTGCCGATTGAGGGTGGTGGGGTCGTGGATGGTGAAAAACACATCTAAAATTTGTCGTGTGCTGATGAGGGTGGGGTCATATTGCACCTGAATTACTTCTGCATGACCAGTTACACCTGTACAAATTTGTTTGTAGGTGGGATTGAGGGTATGCCCGCCCATATAACCAGAAACAACATCAGTCACACCGCGTAATTCATCGTAAACAGCTTCTAAGCACCAAAAACAACCACCAGCGAGGGTTATGGTTTCCATTTGATTTTATCCTTATTAACTAAAACGCCTCATTATCTGAACTGGTAATGAGGCGTTCTCTTACATGAATATTAGGTGAATGGCATTATGCGCCGAAATAGT
>CALDGT010001036.1 GCA_937942935.1 uncultured Chloroflexota bacterium
TCTACGGCATCTTCGCCATAAATCATCTTAAAGCGGTCATTATCAATATCTTTTGGATCACCATCAAATTCAATTTTGCCATCTTTGAGGGCAATCACCCGATGCGAGTAAGCACGCGCAAGGCTAAGGAAGTGCAAACTGCATAGAATCGTCATTTTATCTTCTTGATTAAGCAATTCCAGATATTTCATCACAGAGTGCGATGTGGCGGGGTCTAGGCTGGCGACTGGTTCATCTGCGAGCATCATTTCGGGTTCTTGCATCAACGTTCTAGCGATACCAACCCGTTGTTGTTGCCCACCACTGAGGGCGCTGGCGCGGTTATTGGCTTTTTCTGGAATACCTACCCGTTCTAATGCCGCCATCGCGCGGGCTTTTTCTTTTGGGGGGAAATAATTGAATAAACTATAAACAGGGTTAATATATCCCAAGCGTCCAGACATGACATTGGTCAACACACTAGAACGCTTCACGAGGTTAAATTGTTGAAAAATCATGCCAATCCGTCTGCGGATTTGGCGCAATTCATCATCGGTGGCGGCAGTAATATCAATCCCATTCCAAATAATCCGCCCTTTGGTGGGGTCTATTAGGCGATTGATACAGCGCAAAAGGGTAGATTTACCCGACCCACTCAACCCAATGATGGCGACAAATTGCCCATCTGGAATTTCGAGGCTTAGATTATCAAGCGCCATGAAGCCGTTATCATATACTTTGGTCAAATTTTCAATAATGAGCATACTTATTCATTCCCATCTTGGCATCATAGTGAGGGCGCAACATGTTGCGCCCTCACAAAATAATAGAGACCTATTTATAAAAAGCGGGTGAGGGGCGCTCGCCCTTCACCCGCTTCATAATCATCTCAAACGATTAGAATCAACCACCGAAAATATCTTCTTCGGTCAATCCCAAAACTTCAAATTGCAAGCGCACGACATCATAGACAGAATCTTCGATTTCGGCGATGCCACTCCAGCCATAGAAATCTTCGCTACCAATAGAGGTTGCCCATTCTTCGGTTTCGGCGAAGGCATAGAGGGCTTCCATGATTTGGGCTTTGAGTTCTTCTGGGAAATCTGGACCAAAGCTGAGGGTATCATTGGGGATTGGGGCGCTCAAGCGCAAAATGCGAACTTGGTCAACCACATCGGGGGCTGTTTCGCGGATGTTGGCGCGGGCATCGAGGATGCGAACATCACCAACATACAAATTGCCTTCTTCATCCAAACGAGATTCATCAACAGTCAAATCGTATGGTTCTGGGTTGTCACCGATATTCCAAGGAGCGCCGGGGACTGCGGGTGGGCTGAAGAAGGTTGTACCGAAATCAACTTCACCGCTATACACAGCTTGAACAACTTGGTTGTGACCACCCGCTTCAACACCTTCACCAGTGGTAATACCAGCGGCTTGTAATTCAACCGATGGGACAATATAACCAGAGGTAGAACCAGCATCGGGATATGCCCATGTGCGACCTTCTAAATCGCCGAAGGTATAAATATCGCTATCACGGCGGACAATATATGCCGCCCAATACACATTCCAACCACGGCGGACAGCGGCGGCTTCTACTTGAACACCACAACGGGCGCTGGCAATCACATAACCAGCCGCAGGGATAAACCCGATAGAACGGTCTGGTGCGGCGCACATCGCTTCAACAGTGGCGGCATAAGAAGTGGGGACAAATACTTCAAAATTCAAACCAGTCGCGGCTTCGAGGGCTTGTGCCATCACTTCGCCACCAGTCACAATAACTTGGGCTTCAACAGAAGGAACAAAGAATACTTGAATGGGATTTTCTTCGGTGCCAAGGTCGCTTTCTTGGGCGATTGTGGCGGGGATGATGAGGCTAGATACCAATAAAACGAGCAGTAATGCAAATGTAAATTTAACGCGCATGGAATCTCCTTGAATATTGGATTTCAACTGATTTGCTATAGGTTATAGCGTATTGAGGATAACGTATTTGTGTTAAGGATATGTTAAAGCAATGTCAAAAAGTTAGCGTAATCTATAAATCATCCAAATAAAAAGTAGGATAATCAAGATTTTGGTTATCCTACTTTTTATCGTCTAAAAAAAGGAATCAGGGTTGGTAAGCGATGCCACCAAATGTCCGAACAGACCCATAATAGGTATAAGCAGAGGTACGACACCAAGTACGCGAATCCCAAGTTGGTCCCGTATTGCAAACAGCGAGCATATCGTTCAAAAAGCGGGTGTCGCATGTGGAACGACTAACGCCACTGCCACTATAACAAATATCATGTTTATCGCACGCCGACTTGAAATTAAATCGGACTGTGCCTGTCCAAAAACTCCAATAATAGATGGTATCGGGGATAAGGGTATATAAATACAAGGCTTCCGGTCCGCAACCATTTGGGGCGGCATCGGCTTGTGGGGCAGGAACACTGGTAATATAGGTGGTGGCTAATAAGGCGATGAGGGCAAATGCGAGGGCAAAACGACGAATAGAACGCATAAAAAAACTCCTTGTAAAAATTTAACTTGGTTATGTAGCGGACGATGCGCCATAATTTACTATGTGGGTCACTATTTTTCTACTGAAATCAAAGAATCTTAACAAAAATTTAGACCTAACGCGGTAATTCTTCACTTGCGCTTATTCAATGCCCGCCGATACACCCCACGCATGAGTGGCGCATTGACTTTATCAACAACGAAAAATGTTTGTGAGGTTGTTCGCATGGTTGGTTGTGGGCTAGTTGGTTGGGAAATTATTTCGGGGATTTGGATGGTCGCTATGGCAACACCATCATCATTCAGTTTTCCGACAGAGGTCACTTTTTCGCCATTTTTATCTATG
>CALDGT010001037.1 GCA_937942935.1 uncultured Chloroflexota bacterium
AAACTCATTTTTATTATTTTACACTCAAAAGTCTGGAATCATTATGGGTATGGCAAAAAAATCATAACGGGCAAATCCCGTTCATTTCGCACAATCCCCGTTTTTGCACAATATCCGCCAAAATGTTACAATCACGAGAATAAATTTCACCAATAGGACATTATTATTATGGATGAAAAAGTACAAGGCTTTCATGTCTCACGCGCATCACGAGAGAAATATCAGTTTGAGACGGATATTTTCACTTTTTTGGGAAAGGCTCACATCCCCAATTTTCAGATTGCCCGCAAATTTGCCACGCGCATGAATCAACGGCGCGATATTGGCAATTTTCCGAATGAGACCATCGCCCCAAGCCAAGTGAACGCGGTTGCGCTCATCAATGGCATCACACAATTTGTCTTTCGGATGTATTGCGCCCGTCATCCGCAATTGCTCCAGACGACCCTCTCACGGTTAGGGGCAAATTTTGGTGATGACTTGCCCAAGACCCTGCATAAATTCTTAGAAGAATTTCCGCCAACCCCCATTTTTAGCCGTCAGCAAACCCTCGCGGAATATCTGAATGGCGAGTATCTAGCCCGTTCAAACAAAGAAGTGGCGCTAGAAGAACTCATTTTGTTGTGGTTGGCAAATCAGAACCCCGCTTTTAGCCCATTTTCCGAAATTTTTGGCGATGATGCGCTCAAGCAGACGGCTTATATCCGTGTCGCAAGCGATATTAACCAATTTTTTGATGAATTTGCCAAATCAGACCCCGGTGATGGGCGTTTTCCTGCGGGATTAAGCATCATTGACCTGCTACTCGAACCTGTTCGGCTCGCGCCATATTCATTAGAAGACCAATTGCGCCTGATGATTGACCGATGGGGTGCTGTGCTAGGCGATTTTATCTATCGGTTAATGACCGCGATGGACATTCTGGCAGAAGATGGACGCACAACCCCCGGTGCATTTGTCACGGGGATAAAAGGCTCTACGCCTGTCATCTCGTTTGATAGCACGCTGTATGAATACGAAAATTTCACCGCCGACAAAGAATGGATGCCAAATCTGGTCATGATTGCCAAAAATGCCTATGTTTGGCTCGACCAACTGAGCAAAGAATATGGCAAAGAAATCACCACGCTCGACCAAGTACCCGATTCTGAATTGGATAAAATGGCAAAATGGGGCATTACAGGCTTGTGGCTCATCGGCTTATGGGAGCGCAGTGTCGCATCGCAACGGATTAAGCACCTGTGCGGAAATCCCGATGCGGTGGCGAGTGCCTATTCGCTGATGGATTATCGGATTGCCTCACGGTTGGGTGGGCAGAGTGCCATCGAAAATTTGCGCCATCGCGCATGGGAGCGCGGGATTCGGCTGGCATCGGATATGGTGCCGAATCACATGGGGATAGATAGCGATTGGGTGGTGAATAATCCTGATTGGTTTTTGGGCTTAGATTATTCGCCATATCCCAATTACAGCTTTAACGGACCCAATTTGTCGAATGATGGGCGCGTGGGGATTTACCTAGAAGACCATTATTATGACCGTAGCGATGCGGCGGTGGTGTTTAAGCGCGTAGACCATCATACAGGCGCGGTTAAATACATTTATCATGGCAACGATGGCACATCTATGCCGTGGAACGATACCGCGCAACTGAATTATTTGCACCCGCAAGTGCGCGAAGCCATGATTCAGACGATTATCAACATCGCCAAACAATTCCCCATCATCCGATTCGATGCCGCCATGACCTTGGTCAAAAAGCATATCCAACGGCTTTGGTTTCCAGAACCCGGCGCAGGTGGCGCGATTCCGTCACGCTCAGAACACGGCATGACCCGCGCTCAACTCGATAATATCATGCCCGAAGAATTTTGGCGTGAGG
>CALDGT010001038.1 GCA_937942935.1 uncultured Chloroflexota bacterium
ACACAGGCGGGAGTATTCGCCTACCCGGTGCATTTTGTGGGATTGCCGCCCTCAAACCGAGTTACGGGCGAGTGAGCCGATATGGGTTAATCGCCTATGGGTCATCACTCGACTCTGCGGGTCCGTTTGCGCGTACTGTAGAAGATATAGCACGGATTTTAGGCGTGATTGCGGGTCATGACCCACTCGATTCGACCAGTATGCCTGTCCCTGTCCCCAATTATGTAGACCATCTCACAGGTGATATTAAGGGTGTGCGTGTGGGGATTCCCAAAGAATATTTTGTTGAGGGGATGCAACCCGAAGTCGAATCGGCGGTGCGTGCCGCAATTGAAAAGCTGAGAGAATTGGGCGCGGAAATTGTCGAAATTAGCTTGCCACACAGCGAATATAGCCTGCCTGTCTATTATTTGATTGCTACATCAGAAGCCTCTGCCAATCTCGCCCGGTTTGATGGGATTCGGTATGGGGCGCGGGTAGAAGGTCAAGATATGTGGGATACCTATAAAAAGACACGCGGGCAAGGCTTTGGCGCAGAAGTCAAACGCCGTATTATGCTTGGCACGTATGCGCTTTCTGCGGGTTATTACGATGCCTTCTATGGTAAAGCAACCCTTGTGCGGGAATTGATTAAACAAGATTTTGACCGCGCATTTGAACAAGTGGACGTGATTTTATCGGCGACATCGCCCTCTGTGGCATTCAAAATTGGTCAAAAGACAGATAACCCGTTGGAAATGTATTTAGCCGATGTCATGACTATTTCGGCGAATTTGGCGGGGGTGTGTGGGATGAATGTCCCGTGTGGATTTGGCGAAGGCGGAATGCCTGTTGGTTTGCAACTGATGGGTAAACCCTTCAATGAAGAAATGATTTTGCGTGTGGCTCATGCGTATGAACAAGCCACCACTTGGCATTTGCAACATCCCGCGCTTGTAACAGCATAATTTTATGTAGTGGCACGATAGCTCGTGCCACTACTCGTATTATTTACGATGGAACATGATTATGGAATTGGTGATTAATCATATTCGGCATAGTTTAACCCCCATTCGGAAATTTCGTGCAGATTATCACCTGCCAGATAATTTTGGTGTATCGTTTTTTGAACCCAAAAATTTTGCGGGATTAGGGCATATTGATGGGGCAGGTGAAGCCCTAGATATTTTGCGGAGTGCCATTATTCAAGCCCTGCCGCCACGTTTAACAACACTCCCAACACTCGACTTTTTAGAACATATTGCTCGTTTATTTGAAAACACACTGAATGCTGTAAATTCACTGATTGGCTTACAAACTGTAGAAATTGGGTATGCGGTGAGTGGATTTAGTGATATTTTGAATAGCTGGCTTTATGATGCAATTCGTGCCACCCAAACCCATACGCCACCAACCCCTTTTGATGTTGTATATGCCGATTGGCTGGCGAATAGTGGTAGACGCTCAGAGAAACGATATACCTATTCGTATCAGGATGATGAGTGGAAAATTCGGTTTTTATATAATGCTTATGGGCGGGTAGGATTTCAGGTGGATATGCCCACACAAACCACCTATATTCAAGATACCATTTATATTTGCCCCGCCGAAGGGTTCATTCATCAACTCACCCGCGATATGGTCAAAAAATTAACGATTTGACCATGCGTCCAGAGCAGGGTTATCCATCTCTCCGAGCAATTTATATAAGAAGTCGGGGTTTGAAATATTTAATTGGTCTGTTGTAGTTTCTAAGAGATGGTCAAGCAACGCCTCTGATAATTCAAAATCTCCAGAACGAATACCTTGAGCTAAGTCATCATTTTTGGTTTTTAATTGCTTCATGAGTTGATAATTGCTCTCTGGTAGTGGGTCATTTGTCCCCAAAATGGTGTTCACACGTTCCCACTCGCTTGTTATATAACCCGAACAATTGAAATTTAATTCACGCTCGACAATCCGTAACACATTAATAGCTACTAGGGTCTGAAAATAGAGTTTGCGGTCTTGTTTGATAATGGGGATGATATGCGTTTGGATGTGCATCCGAACAGCATCGAGCAATTCTTCGGCAGTAGGGCGGTCTAGCATCAGATTATCCTTATAATAAAATTTCTAATTCGATTTCATCGCGCAGAGGGATGTCGTCTATACCCATAATCGGGATTTGTGGCTTAAGTTTGCGTGATTCTGCCAGCGCATTAGGATAAACAGCAACCAAATGAAACCCACGTTTCTGATAAAATCGCAATGCTTCGAGGTTGTCGTTGGTGGTGATGAGCCACAACCGTTTACACCCCATATCTAGCGCCACTTGTTTGACCATTTCGAGCAATTTTGCCCCAACACCAATATCTTGTTGAAGGCTATTGAGGGTGATGACCTGACAATTTTTTCCATCAATATGATAAGTGAGAAGTCCAGCAGGTGGGGCATCTTCTGGTGCGTTGGTCATTTCTGCGACAAAACCGGGTAAAAGATGGGCATAATAAGCGACCCCCCGAGAGACAATTTTTGTAGAATGCCAATGTTCATCTAAAAAATGGGCAACCCAATTTCTATCGGTAGATACAAGTGGGCGGATAGTAAAAATTGGCTCATTATCACTCATACATATCATCTCTACATTGATTTTTTATCAATTAAACGATAATTGACTATTATAGAATGTTCTGTCCATCTGTGCCACAAATTCATTTTAAGCCGATAATTTGGCGAATTTTGTACTCTATGTTACTATCTTAGCCAGATTTTGTTAAATAATATTTAGCTAGAAGGGGACTTATTTATGCCTGTCCATTTGAAGTGGTGGGATGACACTGAGACCATTCTCCATTATCAATTTACCGACTCTTGGGATTGGAATGAATACGACACAACCTTGCGACAAGGTCGTGCTTTGATGAAAACAAAAAATCATTATGTTGGTATTTTGAATGATATGGCGCACACATCAAAATTACCAACCTCTTTGCTTTCTAAAGCACGCGGATATATTTCGACAAAGCCCAAGAACACAGGGTTGGTTGTGTATGCCACCGAAAATCGGTTTATCGTGATGATGTTTCAGATGTTTGCCAAAGTGTATCCTAAATTGGCAGAACATTATGTTATCGCACAAAATAATGAAGTTGCAGTTCAATTAATTATGACATGGCTCATCGAAAACACATTATCCGCAACAGCTACACAGATAGCCACAGAAACGACAGAATGAGAGATATTTATGTCAACAAACAACCCGAATAATCCCAATAATCCGAATAACCCCAATAATCAACGTCAAATCCGAGTGGAATATCCACAAAACCTCGATTCTAATTATGCAAATGCTGTGATTATTGGTCAGACGACTAGCGAAATTATTTTTGATTTCTTGCAAGTGATTCCCAACGATATGCGTGCGCGGGTGCAACAACGCATCATCATGACACCCACAGGCGCAAAATCATTTTTACAAGCCCTGCAACAAAATTTAGAGATGTACGAAAACAAACACGGTGAAATTAAATTGCCACCTAAACCACAATCCCTCGCCGACCAACTGTTTAATTTTACCCAACGCACCGATGATGATGGTGGCAAAACGGATGAATAATTTATCGGCGATTGCAGAAGCCATTCGTGCAGAACTGACCGAACAAGATGCCGCCCGCGATAAAGCGGTTGTGCAATCGCGCGAACTGATTCGATTATGTGCAGAGGCGATTCGTGCCATTCATCGGCGCGAATGGGAAGAT
>CALDGT010001039.1 GCA_937942935.1 uncultured Chloroflexota bacterium
GAATCATTAAATTATCTTATGCAAAAAGCCCAGTGGGGCGATACTCTTGAGCCATCAGGTGAGCTAAAAGAGTGGGGAACAAATCATATCCAAAAATTGACACAAATAAATCATGCTTTTCGGGGTGGTTTAATCAATCTGTTTTTTGAAGGCGCATCGAATCCTAAATTGGCGCAAATTTTACGTCCATTTGAATTACGAAAATTGACCATCCGTAAATTAAAATTTGATGTTTCTGCGATGATTGATACGCTTGTGCGATATAAACAAAAGGGTGCAAGCCAAGCATCTGGTAAGAATAATGCGGAGAACCGTATCAGAGAGATACTAGAAACACAAAACATAACTTATACACAAGGTGATTTACCGCTTTTACAGACACATATGTATGATGAAAAACGAACACTTGATTTCATTATTCCAGATAAAATAAATCCCAAAATCATTGTAGAGAGTTCGTTTCTAAGTACAACTGGTTCTGGACAAGGAGATAAATCGAAAACAGAAATTAATTTGCGCCGATTGTTGCAAAATCATTACCCAAAGGCGAAATTTATCGGCTTTATTGATGGTATTGGGTGGTATGTCCGTAAGCAAGACCTCAAAAGGATGGTGACAGCTTACGATGATGTTTTCACATTTCATGAGGACGAACTCGCACGGTTTAGGCAATTTTTAGATGAGGAATTGGTGTAATGCAATTGGACGAGATTTTAGAAGGGGATTGTTTAGAGCATTTGCGAAATATCCCTAGCGAGAGTGTAGATGTTACGTTTGCGGATCCCCCCTTCAATTTGGGTAAAAAATATAATAGCTATAAAGATCAACGTGGATTAGAGGCATATTTAGAATGGTGTCATGATTGGATTCGTGAATTGGTACGAGTGACAAAACCGACAGGGAGTATTTTTATTCATAATATACCCAAATGGCTCACTTATTATGCCACGTTTCTCAACCAGATGGCAGATTTTAAGCATTGGATTGCGTGGGATGCTATGAGTACCCCATTAGGCAAAAGCCTTATGCCTTCCCACTATGGCATTTTATACTATGCCAAGTCCAAACCGCACAATAAATTTTATGAATTGCGCTATCCGCATAAACGATGTCGTAAATGTGGATATTTGCATAAAGATTATGGTGGTAAAAAAGCGGGTTTACACCCGTTTGGTCCCCTTGTATCTGATGTTTGGACAGATTTACATCGGATAAAACACAATACCCGCCGTGATGAACATCCCTGCCAATTACCGATTCATTTGCTAGAGCGTGTGATTCTGATGTCTACCGATGAGGGAGATGTCGTGCTTGACCCATTTAGCGGTACGGGTACAACTGCTATTGCCGCCAAACGATTGGGGCGACATTATATTGGTATTGAGTTAGACCCTCAATATGCCCAAATATCGCGTGATAAACTAATCAGAGAAGATGTAGATTCACAAGTGAATGGGGTTTGGGTGAGCCAGTATTTAGATAATATTGTTACATTGCGCGATGTTGATTGGAAACACTTAGAATCTTGTTTCCATATCCCTGAAATACCTGAGCAAATTGATTTTATTACCATTGAATTTGATAAAACGTGCGATTGTCATCCTACGAGACGAAAATTGGTAGATGACCATCAACTATCACTATTTGAATTAGGAGAATCCTCATGACTTTTAACCCAATTGACCACCCGCATAGACGTTATAACCCATTGATTGGTGAGTATGTGCTTGTTTCCCCACATCGGATGAAACGCCCATGGCAGGGTAAAGTAGAACGCATCCCACAAGAACAACGCCCTCCACACGACCCAACTTGTTATTTATGTTCTGGGAATACCCGTGCCAATGGCGAAAAGAATCCAGATTACACCACCACATTTGTCTTTACCAACGACTTTGCATCCCTTTTGCCAGATACACCCCCATCCCCTTTACCCGATAATCCCCTATTACAAATTCAAAGTACGCGCGGGACTTGTCGTGTGATTTGTTTTTCGCCACGCCATGACTGGACATTACCAGAAATGCCTGTTACTGATATTCGGACTGTGGTAGATGTTTGGGCAGACCAGACATCTGAACTCGGTGCAACTTATCAATGGGTACAGGTTTTTGAGAATAAGGGCGATATTATGGGGTGTTCTAATCCGCATCCACATGGACAAATTTGGGCGCAAGACAGCCTTCCTAATGAAATTCATAAAGAAGATTTATATCAGACAACTTATTTCATGGCACATGACCGTCCCTTGTTATTGGATTATGTCGAACTCGAATTATCACACAATGAACGGGTTGTGATTGCAAATGATGATTGGGTGGTGGTGGTGCCATTTTGGGCGATGTGGCCCTTTGAAACCTTATTATTGCCACGCAGACGCCATATTTTGCGCCTGCCCGATTTGACCTCTGATGAACGGAATAGCCTCGCCGATATTCTTAAGCGTTTTTTGAGCAAATACGATAATCTGTTTGAAGTGTCATTCCCATATTCAATGGGATGGCATGGTGCGCCATTTAACGGCGAAGCCAATCATCATTGGCAATTGCACGCCCATTTTTATCCGCCATTGTTGCGGTCTGCGACTGTGAAAAAATTTATGGTTGGGTATGAAATGTTGGCAGAAGCACAACGTGACCTCACGCCAGAACAAGCCGCCGAGCGGTTACGTGCACTTTCTGAAATTCATTATAAACATGCGTAGAAGGATGGAAAGCTCATGACACCTCATGAAATTGTTAAAAATATATTTATGGATGAGTATGGCACAAACCCGATGGTGGTTGTTCGGGCACCCGGTCGGGTGAATTTGATTGGTGAACACACCGATTATAATGATGGGTTTGTTATGCCTATGGCGATTGAATTTGCGGTGTGGGTTGCGCTTCGTCCTCGTGATGACCGCAAGGTGATTGTTCATGCCCTCGATTTTGAGACCACCATTGAATTTGATTTAGATAATATGAGCAAAGAGCCTACTAGCCCTGCCGAATATATCAAGGGTATGGCGTGGGCGCTGATGGGTGAGGGATATACACTCACGGGCTGGGAAGGTGTGATGAAGGGAGATGTCCCCATCGGCGCGGGGTTGTCGTCATCTGCCGCATTAGAATTGGCAGTCGCCCGCGCTTTTCATGAAGTTTCAGATTTTGAATGGAATCCTAGCAAAATGGCGCTTTTGGCACAAAAAGCCGAAAATGATTGGGTTGGGATGAAATGTGGCATCATGGACCAGATGATTTCTGCTAGTGGAAAAGCCGACCATGCTTTATTGATTGATTGTCGTAGCCTAGAGACACGCCTCGCACCGTTGCCACCCAATACCAGCATCGTGGTGATGGATACCATGACCCGCCGTGAATTGGTGGATTCGCTGTATAATGAACGCCGTCAACAATGCGAGACCGCCGCCAAATTATTGGGTGTTCCCGCCTTGCGCGATATTAATAGCGAACAACTTAAAGCCAATGCCAAAAAATTAGACCCTGTAATACTCAAACGGGCGATGCACATTGTCAGCGAAAACGAGCGCACATTAGAAGCATTAGATGCCATGTTGGTGGGTGATGCCAAATTATTAGGAAATTTGATGTATCAGAGTCACATGAGCCTGCGGGATTATTTTGAAGTGACCAAAATGCCTCATCGGATGGATGCACTCGATATTATGGTACAACGCGCACGCCGTCATAAAGCCTGTTTGGGCGCACGCATGACAGGTGCTGGCTTTGGCGGATGTGCGGTGGCATTGGTCAATAGTGATGAAGTCGAAGATTTTTGCAAAGCGACCATAGAACGCTATGTTGAACAGACACATATCACACCCAATTTATATGTATGTTCGGCTGTGAATGGCGCAGGTTGGGCAGAACGGTTTGTGAGCTAAA
>CALDGT010001040.1 GCA_937942935.1 uncultured Chloroflexota bacterium
CGTAAAGAAGCCTATATTAAAGCGCGAGGTGATGGTTTTGCCTTGCCACTCGACCAATTTGATGTGACACTCGCGCCACATGAAGCACCTTGTTTGCTTCGTACCCAAGAAGATGATTTGCCCAGCAATTGGCAATTTTTTCACCTAGAACCAACCAAAGGATATGTTGGGGCAATTTGCTTGCCTATGGGGAATTGGGAAATAGACATGCACGAAATTACACCATCTCCATGAACTTTACACAATCGTTTGTTACAATGGGGAATATTGTGTTTGATAAACAGGATAAGATGCGATGATTTTTACAACCCCTTCAGCGTTATGGTTATTACTCCTCATCTTGCCTGTTGTGGGGTATCTGGGATTTCCGCGTAATAAATTTCGCCGTGTGCGTGATAGTAGCAGTCTCATATTGCGCTTTGTGTTATTTGCGTTGCTCATCATGGCATTGGCAGGGGCGCAATTGGTTCAATCTGCCAATCGTGCCGCCGTCGCCTTTCTAATAGATACCTCCGATAGTTTAGGCGGGGTGGCACAAGCCAGCGCAGAAGCCTATATCCGCGAATCGCTCCAAAATATGCGACCAGATGACCTTGCGGGGATAATTGTCTTTGGCGCAGAAGCCCAAGTTGTCCGCACAATGAGCAGTAGCCGAGAACTAGCCCCTATCCGTAGCCAACCCAATGGCGGAAATAGCAATTTAGAAGCGGCGATTCGGCTTGGGTTGGCATTATTGCCACAAGATGCTGTTCGCCGTATGGTGATTTTTAGTGATGGCTTGCCAACCGTTGGCGATGCGCTCAATGCCGCCCAATTAGCACAATCGGCGGGGGTAGAAATTGATTATATTTTGTCTGAGCGCACCCAAACCGCGCCCGATGTTCAAATCACATCGGTAGATGTGCCACCATTTTTGAATGAAAATCAAGACTTTAACCTCATCATCACCCTCAATTCGACACATTCCACATCGGTGAATATGCGTGTTTTGTCATCGGATGAGACGATTTATGAAGAATTAGTCACTGTGCGCGAGGGCGAAAATAATTATAGTATTCCGCTACGCAGTGGCGAATCTGGATTCCGTGATTTTAAGGTACAAATAGACCAAACAGACCGTTTTTATGAAAACAATACCCTCTCAGCCTTCACCCGTGTGGATGGGATTCCGCGCATTTTGATTGTGACAGGCGCAAATGGGACAGAAGACTCGCAGTATCTTATCCCTGCCCTCGAAGAAAATGGTTTAGAGGTGACGACTATTCCCGCCGAATCCTTCCCAACCACATCGGCGGGGTTGGCACAATATGATAGTGTGATATTGGTCAATGTCCCTGCGACCAGCTTTTCTAATCAACGGATGGAGAATTTGCAAGCCTATATCAGCGATTTGGGTGGTGGTTTAGTGGTCATCGGTGGCGATAACGCCTATGGCTTGGGTGGATATTACCGCACGCCCCTCGAAGATGTATTACCCGTGGAGATGCAGATTAAAGACCAAGAACGCCTGCCACGCCTGACGATTGCTTATATGATAGACCGTTCTGGCAGTATGGGCGCATTGACCGAAGATGGTATTCCCTATATTGAACTCGCCAAAGAAGCCATTATCCGTTCACTTGAATTCTTGCAACCGACAGACCGCGCCGCCGTTGGGTCTTTTGATAACGAAGCCTATTGGATTGCGCCCTTTCAAGATGTCGAAAATCGGGTGCAATTACAACGATTGGTAGGGACACTGCGTTCTAGTGGTGGGACGAGCATTTTATCGGGGATGCGTTTGGTCTCTGAGAGCATTATCTTAGAACCATCCGAAATCAAACATATCATCTTACTGACCGATGGCGGGGCAGATTCATCTGGGTTAATCGCGCTCACACAAGAATTATATGACCAATATAACGTCACTATTTCGGTAATTTCAATCGGGACAGACGAAGCCTCATTTTTGGCTCAAATGGCAGAGGCAGGGCATGGCAATTATCATCGTATTCCCGATGCTTCAACGATTCCATCCATTTTTACCCTCGAAACAGTTCTAGCGACCCGTTCTTATATCCAAGAACAACCATTTACGCCAGTGGTGGCAGACCATCCTATCTTGCAGGGGATTGATGGCTTGCCATCTTTATATGGATATGTCGCCACGACACCGCGCCCAGCCGCCCAAGTGGTTATGAGTGGTTTTGAACCCTATTCTGACCCTATCCTCGCCACATGGCAATATGGTTTGGGCAGGACAGTCGCCTTTATGAGCGATGCAACATCACGTTGGGGGACAGATTGGGTCTCTTGGGATGGATTTTCGCGCTTTTGGGGACAAACGGTTCGCTGGACAATCACCGAAGGTCGTAGCGAAAACTTAGAGACGCGGATTATCTATGAAGATGGTGTGGCGCAAATTTGGGTGGATGCGCGGGATAATGATGGGCGTTTTTTGAATGGCTTGGCATTGCAGGCGAATGTTGTTTATAGCGAAGCACCCGATAATACCGCCTCCCGAATTATATTGCGCCAAATTGCACCGGGGAGTTATGTGGGGGAATTTATCCCGCAAGATGAAGGGGCATATTTTCTGCGGATAACCAACACAGCAGATGATTTTGCCGATGATTTATCGCTCACCCAAACAACAGGGTGGGTACTCAGTTATTCGGATGAATATCGCATTGGGAATACTGTGGCTGGCGAAAATAGTGTCTTAAAGACAATCTCCGATTTGACTGGCGGGGAAAATGTCTCTGAACAATTCGATAAACCATTTGAATTGAATGAGACGAATAATGCTCGATATGTGCCGATTGCGCCAATCTTATTATTATTCGTGTTGGCATTATTGCCCTTTGATATTGCTGTGCGCCGTTTAATTGTCACCATGAGCGATATTCGCCGATTGGTAGCGTTTGTGCGCCGAGCCAAACCAATCAGTGAAGAACAGCAAGAACGTATGGCAACCTTGCGCTCTGCTCGTGACCGCGCTCGCACAACAACCAGCACAATAGAAGTGACCAAATTATCAAAGCCCATTACATCATCTACTCCACAACCAACACTGAACACCCCACCATCCGAATCGAAGCCATCATCAGATGCCCCGTCTGATGCCCCCCCAGAAGAAAATATTGGCGCACGGTTGCTCCAAAAGAAGCGCCAGCCAAAGGATTCATCATCATGAAAACATGGCAATTTGACCTCGATGGCAAATCATACACTGTTTCATTTGATGCCCAACAATCGCCACCTGTGACGCTTGTGAATGATAAACCCATCTCTATCACACCAAAACTCACACAAAAGGGTCAAGCCTATAATTTTTCGCTGAATAAGCACCAAGCGACTATCCAAACCATATCAACTGATGAGGGTCTAAAGGTCATTTTGTTGGTGGATGGGGAACGGGTAAAAGTGAAGCCGAATCCCAAAGCCGAAGCCACACCATTAACCCATATTCCGAAATACGACACGGCAGGTATTTTTAAGCGCAAGCAACTTCATGATGAACATCGTGTTGATAAAAAGAATATTGTGCGTCAAATCATCCCCGATTGGGCATGGGTGGCGATTATCGGCATTCTATTCATCCCAGCATTTTCACGATTACAAACCCCATCATTAATCCTTGCGGGAATTGGCTTTGTTGGGGTTATTGGGATGGCGAATATCCCCAAAATGAAAGAGATTCATCGCTTTGCATTCACGATTATGTGGATGTGCTTTTGTTGGTCGGCGTTTGTGATAATGTCATCGCGTGGTATCATCAGAATAGATAATTTACCCCTGTTTTGATGAGGTGTTACGATGTCAGATGACCGTTTGGCGAGTTTGATTTCTGCCCTAAATAGCCCAAAATTACGCGAAAATGCGATTATAGATTTAGGCGATATGCGCGATGCGCGTGCTGTTGAACCGTTATCGCGTATTTTAGTCACACAAGATAATAGCCATGCTTTTGCTTATCGTCCCCGCAAATTGAGTGCAGAGGCGCTTGGCAAAATTGGTGATGCT
>CALDGT010001041.1 GCA_937942935.1 uncultured Chloroflexota bacterium
CGACACGTTCTGCCAAAGATGCAAGGGTATCGCAATTACTACAATCAATGTGTTCCACATACTCATCTTCTGGGGCTGATAAGAAGTTGAGCATGGGATTGAGTTCTTCTTTCTTACATTTTGGCATACATTATTCCTCAGAATTTTTTGTTTGTTGCTTACTATTATCATTGACGGACGGTTAAGCCTGTATCTTACATCAGACCACGCGGGTTAATAAAAATCCCCCTAACCCACCAATCACAACCGCAACCACTAACCCAATTACAATAGTGAGAATACCAGAAAAAATGCCGAACCGATACGCATTTTTGACAGTAGATGCGCTGGTCAAGATGGTAAAAAAAGCAAAAATGCCAAAAATCACCATAAAAATTAACCCGATATTGTTATCGCCACCACTACCAAAATAAATCAAAATCCCCACAAAACCAATGACCCCAAATAAAATAGCCCTGCCTATGAAAAGGGTCATTAGACGATGTGCAGTATAAGAGAAACGCCCGTCCCCACCAAAAAAGGTCTGTGAAAATAAATGAGTTGTCCCAATAAGACTAATGACGGCAAGCATAGCAATGATACCAAACCCAACCCCACGTCCCAAAATTTGACCAATCCCAATTGTTGACCAATAAGGCATGGTCGATTTTTCAAATAATTCGGTAGGCTTCATGATTTCGGTTTTATTTGGTTCTTTTGCAGGTGGGGGTGCATAGGGTGTTTCATACACCAGCGCAACATTTTTTGGCAGTAATTCATAATCTAAATTATCGCCCACAGACCCATCTATCCAACGGACGCGGGGCATTCCATTTTCATCGAATGCCTCACTCAAAATTTTGCGATTCGCCTCTAAATTGGTCTTATATTGCCCTGCCTGATATGCTGTGAGGAATAACAGGACAATCCCCAATACCATACTCACTCCCAAAAATAACCCCGAATCGAATAAAACATCGCGTCCAGAGGCGGAACTGGTTTCATCTTGGTGTGCCTGAACTTCTTTATCGAGTTTGACTTGAACTTGCTTTTGGAGTGTTTGCTCAATCCGCGATTCATCTTTAAGGGCTTTAATAGCGGCATTACCCTCTAAATTGGTGAGTGCCTCGCTGAGGCTGATATAAAAACTTTCGGTGAGCAAATTGGGGTCTAATTCGGCGGCTTTAACCAATGCCCTCATTGCTTTGGCTTTATCACCACTCTCGCTATTAACACTGGCATACTCCATTAATTTTTGGGCTTTTTGGGCAGTTGCATCATCTACAGGAATCCGCTTTGCCTTGCCCGATTTGCTATCTGGTGAGGGAGGTGGGGCATCTATATCGCCTGTCTTTTGGCGAATATAAACACCTGCTTGTTGTGCTAGTTTGCGGATATTGGGGTCTGGGTCATCACCCGACATTACTGCCAATTGGTGCAATGCGCTACGGTCTAAGGATTTTGCCACCCCACGAATGCCAAGTTTTCGTTCTTCTGGGTCTTTGCTACGCAATTTTTTGAGGTCATCTTTTGCCATGATTAATTCGCCTTCTTAATTGAATGAGTGCCTAAAAAGAATCATAGCATGGTTTACGATGCTCATAGCATAAAATTATTGAAATAAGGTGAGCATATAATCCATCGAAAGTCCTTGCGATTCTAAATAAGTTCGGAGTTTTTTACGTGCATCATGCAACAATTTATAAAGGGCATTACGATTTGTCCCCATCTGCTCTGCCACAATATCCATCGGAACACCTTTGAGCGCCACCGCAGAAATCACCTGATATTGTCGTTCTGTGAGGGCTTCTTCTAGGGCATGATTGATTTTTGCCAAGACATCGGCGCGTTCCACTGATTCTTCGGGTGTGGGGGTATCATTTGAATCAGATTTTACAGGGGGCAATTCGCCTTCGGCGGTGATGTCATCGAGGCTAAAATCTTTGTATCTGGCGCGACGTAAATCGCTAATCGCCACCCGAATGGCTATCCGATTTGCCCATGTGGTGAATAAACTTTCGCCACGAAAATTTTTAATATTATCTATCACACGCAAGGTGGCATCTTGCGCCAAATCATCTGCCATTTGCTCTAATTCTTGTAACGATAACCCACGTAAATCGCTACGCTCTTGGCTAAGATAGTATAAAATGCTTCGTCTGAGGCGGCTACGCAATTCTTCTAACGCAACCGCCTGACTTTCTGAATTGCCTGTTAAATCTGCTAACCATTGCTCATTTGTGCGTTGTTCGCTCATCGAAAACTTTCAGTGAATTAGAGTTGCTCAAAGGTAATCCGTATCATCAAATGCCCCAAGCGCACATCATCACCATCCCGTAAGACACGCTCTTGTTGTGGGACTAATTTTTGACCATTCAGATAAGTGCCATTAGCACTCCCTTGGTCAACCAGATATAAAGACCCATCTTTGCGATTGATAATTGCGTGCTTGCGCGAAACACCTTTTTCTAATGCACCATAATCAGTGAGATTCACCTGTGGGGCTTCACCCGTTTTGGGGTCACTACGCCCTAAGATTAACTCACTAATATCATTGGCATTAAAGGTGATAGAACGCGCTTCACCCTCAATTCCCAACACCAGATGAGTGCGTGGTGTAAATCGTGCAGACCCCCACTTGGCTGTGCCTTCTTCATAATCGGCATCATCAAATGATTTGGTCGCCACACGTTCATTGAGGTCTAATAGCTCACCACAAAAAACACAAATTTTGACACCATCATCATTTAAGTTACCACATTTTACGCATTTTATCATGGTAGTTTCTTTCTGAACGGGTGCTGAATCGTCTGTCATAATTTTTACCATTCTAACCCTAACTTGCGCCATACATAATTCATAATTCATTCTCTAATCTATCACAGAATACTAAAAACATAAACGTCTCTCGCATCATAATTCATAAATTTTTAGAATCAGTAATATTGTGGTTTGGGAACAGTATCTTAATTATGGCTAAGGCAATGCGCTCATTATTAGCAATTGCATAAGAAGTTTGCTAGAAATTGAGATTGTTTATTGACGGAAGAATCCAATCATGCTATTCTTTGACCAGAAATTAGCACTCGCACTATGAGAGTGCTAACAAGTTTGAAGGATAAAACATTCTGAGATTCTCAGGAGGACAAATAACCATGAAGATTCGTCCATTGGGTGACCGTATTTTAGTAGAACCCGTTGAAAAAGAAGAAACCATTGCTGGTGGTTTGTTGTTGCCAGAAACTGCCAAAGAAAAACCCCAACAAGGGAATGTTTTGGCGGCTGGTGAAGGTCGTCGTGATGATGATGGCAAACGCATCCCTATGGATGTCAAAGTCGGTGATAAAGTGCTTTTTGCCAAATATGCAGGCACAGAAATCAAGCTCGATGGCAAGAAATTGCTCATCATGAAAGAAGCCGACATTTTAGGGATTATCACCGAATAATACAGGCACGATTGCCTTTAAGGAGAAGCAAAAATTATGTCTAAACAAATTATCTTCAAAGAAGAAGCTCGCCGTAAATTACAACTCGGTGTTGATGCAGTCGCCAACGCCGTTAGCACCACCCTTGGTCCAAAAGGTCGTAACGTTGCGCTCGACAAAAAATTTGGCGCCCCAACCGTTACCCATGATGGTGTGACTGTTGCCAAAGAAATTGAACTCGAAGACCCATTTGAAAATATGGGGGCGCAACTCCTCAAAGAAGCCGCCACCAAGACCAACGACATCGCTGGTGATGGTACAACCACCGCCACCGTATTGGCTCAAGCGATTGTCAATGAAGGCTTGAAAAATGTCGCCGCTGGCGCAAACCCCATGTTGCTCAAGAAGGGTATTATGGCGGCAACCGAATTGATTGCCAAAAATATCCTCGAACAAGCCACCCCAATCGAAACCAAAGAAGAAATCGCCAATGTCGCCAGCGTATCTGCCCAAGATGATGTCATCGGTAATTTGATTGCCGAAGTGATGGACAAAGTGGGTAAAGACGGCGTTGTGACGGTTGAAGAATCTCGCGGTCTCGAATTTGAAACCGATTATGTTGAAGGGATGCAATTTGACCGTGGGTATATCAGCCCCTATTTCATCAGCGACCCCGCTTCGATGGAAGCCGTCATCGAACAACCCTATATCTTGATTTATGACAAGAAAATTAGCG
>CALDGT010001042.1 GCA_937942935.1 uncultured Chloroflexota bacterium
ATTTGTGACGGCATTCCCATTAAAATCGGTGCATATCTGCAATTTGCTGGAAGATGATTTAGAAGCGGTGGATATGACAGATGAAGGGCGTTTTAGCGTATATGTGCGCCCATTCCAAATTATCACGTTGCGGTTACGCTTGGCATGATAAACAATTGGGCGCATGGGGTGCGCCCTTTTTATTCATCCGATATGCGCCACGATAAAAAATCCGACCCAACTGTGTTTGGATGTGGCTTGTATACCATCCCCACGATGAGACGCATGGGCATAAGACGCATCACCTTTCCAAGACCCGCCTCGTGTGATTCGTTTGTTGCCTCCCAAATTTTCACGACCATCATCTGGTTGATAGGGGTATCCTCGCGGTTGACTGCGTGTCCATATCTCCACATTGCCACACGCATCCAACACCCCATACGGTGATGCCCCATCAGGAAATAAACCAACGGCGGTTGTCATGCCGATGCCTGTTTCAGATGTGTTGGCTTTATTCGGGTCAAATCCAAAATGATTATCAATATCAGCATTTCCGTATGGTAACATGCGCCCATCTATCCCACGCACCATTTTTTCATATTCCGCTTCGCTCGGCAATAAAATTTTCATCGGATGATAGGCTTTTTCTTGATACGATTGTGTATCTATATCCCAAACCATCATCGGCATTTGCGATTCATTCCAATGATGCGTCAGCCAACGACAAAACGCAGTCGCCATATACCATGTTACCCCCTCACAGGGGTGATTATCATATGTGAAGGGTTGGTCAATTTTTTGATATTTTTGGTCATCAGAAAAATCATCCCACCACCGCGCATCATTAAAATCGGGGGCATTTTCAAACGCACAATATTGGGCATACGTCACCAAATAGCGACTCATATAAAAATCAGGCAAATAGAGGTTGTGTGTGGGTTCTTCTAATTCATCTATCCCCTCAAACCCCATCATAAATTCGCCTGCGGGGATATGACACCAAGCAACATCAGGCAAGATTATTCTATTGGTGGTGATTATGCCAACACCCGCCCGCAGGTCGCCGATTTCAGATAATTTGCGCCCGATTTCAGCGCGTTCTATAGGGGATAATGACCCCGATTCAATCAGCGAAATATATGTCTGTGCAGTATCTGAAGGGGTCATGCCAATTCCTTAATCAAAAAATAATTCATCCATAAAACGCATTATATATGAAAATAAAAAGACTCGTGATGAGTATCATTAACGTACACCAGCAGTAGGAGAATCATCATTCACCTTTTCACCTAATCGCTTATATTGAATATAACGAAAAATTGCGAGGAGGTTATGATGCACCACTACCTACTAATTATCATCATGTGGGGGATTATCGCCACCACACCCACACCAACCCCTTGTGTTGAATCGGATATAACCTGCGATGCTTATATCCAAACCGTGATTCAGCGCGGGATTGAACACCGCGAGGCGGGCAGATATTGGGAAGCCATCGCCGATTTTACGATTATCATAGACCAATATCCCACCCGCACAGACGCCTATTTTCATCGGGGTTCGGTTTATTATTTTTTTACCGACTATGAGACCGCTTACCTCGATTTTGATAAGGTGATTCAACTTGACCCCACCTATCCACAAGCCTATACCCGTCGGGGCGCGGTGCTGGCTGGTATGGGTGAATATGACCGTGCATTAGCAGATTTTGAAGAAGCCATCCGCCAAAATCCGACTGATGTGGATATTTATGCTTATCGCGGATTTATGTATCAGCAACGTGGTGATTATGCCCTTGCTATTGCCGATTATACCGAAGTCATTCGTCTTGAACCCAATGGCGACAGACGATTTAATACACTATATAATCGGGGGATTGTGTATTATGCGATGGGCGAATACGACCTAGCACTGGCAGATTTTGAAACCATCATCCACGATTGCCCAGATTGTACACGCGCATTTTATTATCGTGGCAAAGTGTATCTGGATTTAGCCGATTACCCAAATGCCATCATCGCCTTCACCGAAGCCATCCTCATCCGACCTGATTATAGCGACTATTATTATCATCGTGCGCTGGCGTATGAAGGATTTGGGCAATTCGACCTTGCTCTCGCCGATTATCAAGAATCCATCCACCTAGATGAAAATGGCAATACCTATGTGCATTTGGGCTTGTTGTTGTTCGATATGGGTGATTATGAGGGCGCATTAGAAAATTTCCAACAGGTGCTGTATTATGGACCTCACGAAAATCTACACTATCGCATTGAATTTATTCACTATCACATCGCACTGACGTATGTCCGACTGAATGATTATGAGACAGCAGGTCAGGTTATGGCGCGTGCCGTAAATGCGATGCGCTATCCTGTATTCAATAGCCTGTCAGATTGGATAAATGGGCAGAGCGGGATGAGTATCAACCTAAACATGCTTTTTAATTCGCTGTTACACCTTATGAATATTGATGTCACTTCACCGATTATAGATGCTACAGGATAACACCCAATGCCTGTTTTATCGAAATAAAAAGGCGGGTGATATTCCCGCCTTTGATTAGCAATTACATTTTCCGCACGAACACGGCGCATCTGTCGCGCACACGGGCGGGGCGTTATCTTCTGCCAATTCGTAATAACGGGGTAGGGTCATGATGAAGGGGCATTCGCCCTTAATGCCACACGTTGTACACCCTGTATGATTCCCAACCACCTCGCGTAATTTGCCTTTGCGTATCCAATATTCAATCATGCCTTGCAACACACCAACTTCTAGCTTCATCTCGCGTGCCATTTTTTGAATCGAAATCGGCGCAGATTGGTCAGAAAACCGATTCAACACCTCGCGTAATTGACTCGCCATATTAGCCACCCCACCCAATTAATGTGCCGATTTGATAAACGATAGTCGCCATCAGCCACGCCACACTAAAGGTATATAACACCTGATACACCGTGAAGCGCGTCCCAAATTCGTGACGCATCGCGCCAACGGTTGCCATACATGGGGTATAGAGTAACACGAACACCGTGAACGCCACCGCCGATAGCGGGGTGAAAATTTGTGTGAGCGAATTTTCCAGCGCGGTGGTATCTTCTGGCTCACCCGCACGTCCCAAAAAGTCGGCTTCGGGCATGTGGATGAATGGCAAAATATTAATCGTGCGTGGGATGATATTCACCACTTCTTGGACAGTCAGCACCGATGCTTCGATGAATGTTTGCCCAATGCCAACCACATCTTCACCAAAGGTTGGGGCAGGGGCTTCTTCTGCGGGTTCTTCTGCTTCGCCGACATAAATTTGGCTCATCGTGCCGATGACCACTTCTTTCGCCACCAGCCCTGTGATAAGTGAGCCTGTCGCTTGCCAATCACCAAAGCCTGCGGGCATAAAAATGGGGGATGCAACTTCGCTCACGGTGCCGAATAAACTATCTTTTGGCGCAACATCATTAAATGAGCCTTCACCGCGCACAGGAATTGCCATCAACACCCAAATGATGATAGATGTAGCGAGAATAATTGTGCCTGCCTCACGGATAAAGCCACTGGTGCGTTCCCATGTTTGTCGCCATACATCACGCAAATGAGGCAGGCGGTAGGGGGGTAATTCCATCACAAATGGTTGGGGCGGTTTGTTGCGATACACTGTCTTCTTGAGCGCCCACCCTGTAAATAACGCGACCATAATCCCTAGCATATACATCGAAAAGATGAGATTGCCAGATTGTGCGCCAAAAAATGCCGCACCAATCACCACATATACAGGTAGGCGTGCGCCACAACTCATAAACGACACCAAAAAGCCGGTCAATTTGCGGTCAGATTCATTTTCGAGTGTGCGCGTGGCATATACAGCAGGGACACTACATCCAAACCCGACCAACATCGGCAAAAAACTTTTACCATGCAAACCGATTGCCCGCATGAGCCTGTCCATCACAAAAGCCGCACGCGCCATATAACCCGAATCTTCTAACACCCCGATTGCCATATACAGTGCCATCAACACGGGGATAAATACCAAAACACCACCCACACCTGCAATTATGCCATCCACCAGCAACGATTCGACCCATGTGTCACTGAGTCCAACCACACCCATTAGCGACGTGACCCATGTCGTAATCGGACCCGTGATGACACCATCCACCCAATCCAAAAACGGGGCGCTCACATTGGCGGTCAATTGGAACACACACCACATCAAGAATAGAAAAATCGGCACACCATATAACCGATGTGTGATGATTTTATCCACTTTATCCGATGGCGTTTCGACCACATCACGCGGGCGGGTTAATGTGCCACTCACTAGCGTATTGATAAACCCATAACGCCCATCGGTGATGAGGGTTTCGGGGTCATCGCCTGTGGCAGATTCAATCCGTTCAGATGCGACTCGCGCCATTTGGATGAGGTCGGGATAATTTGCCAGTTTTTGCGTGATGTCATCATCACCTTCTAGCAATTTGAGCGCCAGCCAGCGAGAGCGATATTGATTCATCAAGGCGGGGTTGGCTTGAATTTGGGCTTGAATAGGAGCTAATTCGCGTTCAATGGCATCATCATAAGGAATCGCCAACGGGCGGTATGAATTGGGCGCGGTAGCTTGTTGAATGGCACTTTTCACTGAATCTATGCCCACACCATTATTGCCAACGGTCTCAATGACGGGGATACCATTCAGGCGGGCAGATAATTTGGCTTTATCAATTGTCATCCCACGACTACGCGCGATGTCGGTCATATTTAGCACCAAAATCACAGGCACTTCTAATTCCAGCACTTGCATCACCAAATACAAATTGCGTTCCAAATTGGCAGAATCTACCACCGCAATCACGGCTTTCGGTTGCTCGTTGATGATAAAATCGCGCGAGATGATTTCTTCTATCGAATAGGCGGTGAGGCTATAAGTCCCCGGTAGGTCTACTAGCACCACGTCTTGACCATCAATCTGCAAGCGCCCTTCTTTTTTCTCGACTGTTTTACCGGGCCAATTGCCCACATGCTGGCGAGACCCAGTTAGAGCATTAAATATCGTGCTTTTTCCCACATTCGGGTTGCCCGCGAGCGCAATTTTGAACGCCATTACTGCACCTCATTTTCTACTCTTGTGACCATGATTTTCTGTGCCATGCTCAAGCCAATAGCGAGGCGTGAATCATTTTTGACGGCTAAAATGACTTGACCAGATGTATCTGCTTGCACCACACGCACATGCACACCTGTGGTTAAGCCCATATCACCTAAATGTTGGCGGAGTTTATCGGTAGCGCGAATATCGGTGATGATGACCATTTCGCCACGGTTGGCAAATGCTAATGGGAATGATTGTGACGGGTTGGGGTTATTCATTGGCGGATATTCGGCTAACATGGCTCGACCTCCACCAAAACCGCCTCAGATTTGCGGAGCGACAAGTGATACCCGCGCACCAGATAATCAATCGGGTCGCCCATTGGGGCAGATTTCACTGTTTCAATGGTGATACCTTTCACAATCCCCATATCCATCAAGCGACGGCGGATGCCACCTTCTCCACTAATTTTTGTCACGGTTGCGCGATTTCCGCGTCCTAATTGGTCTAATGTCATCTTCAATCCCTCGCCAATAATCCGTATATATGAATGCAATTATAGGCAGTGTAGCATGGGGTAAAATTGACTAAATAGTGACATTCATCATACGAAAAATGCGTTTTATCACTTTACCAATGCGTAAAAAATCTTCTCACATGAGAAGAAATAGGTCATCAGCTACAAAAAATAATGTTTACTGAGGTTAAAATTGAAGCGGGATGAGCGCCAAACCGATGACGATGAATAAGATGATGGCGGTGGCGATTTGCCACCAGCCTGTTTGTGTGGGATAAGAGCGCATTATTCCCCTCTGTTCATTGCATGGTCGTGTTCGGTTTGTAGGATGATACGCTTGCGGGTAATGCCCCACCGATACCCCGCCAAATCGCCATTTTTCCGCACAACACGATGACATGGAATGGCTAATGCGACAGGATTAGTCGCACAAGCACGCGCTACGGCTCGGCTGGCGGTGGGTTGCCCTAACATCCCCGCGACCTCATCATAAGACCGTGTTTGACCATAGGGAATTTGACGCAATATCTCCCAAACACGGCGTTGAAAACTGGTCGCAATAATATCGAGTGGCAATTCTAATGCCGATTGTTCACCATCCAAATATGCCAATAATTGATGGATGGCGAATGCCAGTTTTTCATCATCACGAAAAAATTCTGCCCGCGAAAATTCGGTTTTGAGGTCAGCAACCAACTCGCCATCGCTATCCCCTAGCGCGATTTTGCAAACCCCCTGCGCGGTCATCGCCACAAGAATATAACCCAACGAACAGGCGACAATCGCATAAGTGACGGTCATATTATCCGCCCCATTCCGATAATGAATCGGGGTCATGCCAAGCAAATGATGTGCATTTTCATAGACCTGACTACTGGTGCTATATCCCGCATCATAGACGGCATCTGTCGCATTTGCGCCATTTTTTAAGGCGGATTTGAGCCGTCCTTGCCGATAACTATCGGCATATTGACGGGGTGAAATACCGACTAATCGCTTGAATATCCGTTGCAGATGATAGGGACTCATATTAAATTTTTCGCCCAATTCATCCAGTGTGGGGATATGGTCATGCTCGGTTTCTAAATACCGACACACCTCTGTGATGAGGGGTAAATGCGGGTCTGGGATGACATCTTGTGTGGGATGACACCGTTCACACGGGCGATACCCCGCGTTTTGGGCATCCTCTATATACTCAAAAAATTCGACATTTTCCCGAAACGGACGGCGCGATGGGCAGGTGGGACGGCAAAATATGCCTGTTGTTTTGACAGCATACACAAACACATTATCATAGGCAGAATCGCGGTTTTGGACAGCTTCCCAATAGGCTTGTTCATTCATCGTGTGCATCCTTTTCTCATTTGACTTATAGTCTCATTGTATGAGGATTCAGGATGTCACACTATCACATTCTTGCGCGTCAAACTTTTGCATCTCATCCCGTTTTGATATATAAACATCATATCGTTAGTTATTCAAAGGGAAATCTGATGACCCATTATATTGATTTCAAAAATCGGCATCTCTGTGACCCAGATAAAGCGTATTGTGTGTTGAATCTCTATCTCAGTGAAACACCATATAGTGCTTTTCTTATGATGTTTCATCGTGACCAAAATGATAGCCGAGAATTTGAACTGTCCGACAATGGCGAAGCGATTCAGCAGGAATTAGCGCAACAAGGCTGGAATGTGGTCAATCAAAAAGTTTTACAAGATGGAGCATATCAAATCATTCATTATGAACGCCCCAAACTCGTCCAATCATCCTCTGAACAACCGGCTTATATCCGCCCAACAGATAAGGATAAGATGCAGGATAGAATGGAATATGCCTGCTTAACATTCAGTCGTGATTTCACGCCTGATGGCACATTTACCATTGCGTTTTATGATAAGCAAGCGTATCGCAAAACCGAGCCAATAACTGGATTATGGCGAAGCACGGTTATCGAACAATTTAAGGAGCAAGGTTGGGAAGAAAAGCATGGCATGGGTGATGAGGAATGGGTCATTACGTATTTTGAGCGCCCTATTTCACCCACAAACGACCCGAATTGGCTACCAAAATCCAAAACACTCATACCACAACCTGAATCTGCACGGATGAACTATGTACCGCGCCCCAAACGAAAATCGCCAATGCACAGTATGGGCGACCTTGAAGATGGTGTCGAATACATGAAAATCACCTTTTTTCGGTATGACCAACGCATCGAAATCGGCATTTATGGAAAAGGGATTCAACCCTCATCGCAAATCCGAAATGGGGAATTACATCCCTATATGGAGGAATTGAAAAAAGAGGGTTGGTATCATGTCTATGGCACGGGGGATAGTGAAGGGATTTTAGCCTATTTGGAACGCCAACGCATTGAGCCATGAGATAAAATTTTTTGCATCATACGTTATTTTGATATATAAACGACATCATCGTTTAATCTATCAACAAGGAGCGATATGATGACAATCCCTATCCGCGCAACTGATAAAGATAAGATGCAAGCAGGAATGGAATATGCTTGTTTATATTTCAATCGGGGGAGCGATGAATCGTTTCGCATCGAATTTTATGATAAAAACGCGCATCGCAAAACCGACATCATACGAGGATTATCCTATCCCGATATATACAAGCAAATTGAGGCGCAAGGCTGGCAGAAAACCTATGGCACAGGCGATGCAGAAGGGGTTATGGATTATTTTCAGCGCCCCATCTCACATGCCAACAACCCGAATTGGTTGCCTATCATCCCAGAATATGTGCCGAAACCTGCCGCCCCGCCACCCGCACCCAAACAGATTGTAGATAGACGGCATGAATATGTGCCTCGCCCCAAATGGACGAAAAAACGGACAGGGGAGCTTGAAGATGGGGTGGAATATATGGAAATTGTCTTTCATCGGAATTTTCAGGGTGAGGGATTGCCTGCCGAAATCATCACGTATGCAAAAGGCAAGAAACGGACAGCACAAAAAATATATCTGGATTTACTCAGCCATGCCGATTACCTTAAAAATCTTGAAAAAGAGGGGTGGTATGAAGTCCATTCCGCAGGCACAGCGACATGAGGTTGCCGACTGCAACCACATGCCGATGTTT
>CALDGT010001043.1 GCA_937942935.1 uncultured Chloroflexota bacterium
GATATTCCTCATTGAAGCGGGGTTAGTCGGTTTTGTGGGTGGGGTATCGGGTGTGGGGACGGCACTGTTTTTGCAGAGTGTGATTAATCAGGCGGTGGCAAATGCCAGCCTATCGCAGACAGATTCAAGTAACCCGATGATGTTTTTGCCGTTAGATGTCTCGCAAATTGGCGGTAATTTGATGGTCATCCCCAGTGAACTCATCTTGTTTGCATTGGTTTTGGCGACAATGGTCGGTGTGTGTGCTGGGTTATACCCTGCCTTACGCGCCTCACGAATGCCACCTGTTTTGGCGTTGAAATCGGAATAGAAAAATGGTGTATTGCCCATTGTAGCAATAGAATGGGCAATCTTTTAATAGCACGAAAGGATATTTGATGGACACCCCCCAAACCGCCGATGCGTATTTTGAGCAGGCAAAACTGTATTATATCGCGGGTGATTATTTCACAGCGATTGAATATTACACCCAAGCGATTACACTAAATCCCGATTATCAACAAGCCTATAATAATCGGGGTGATATATATCGGCTAATCGGGGATTATGACAGCGCCTTCGCCGATTTTGAACAAGCCATTCGCCTTAATCCACAAGACCCATATCCCCATTACAACTCTAGCAATGCCTATTATAAAATGGGTGATGATGACAATGCCCTCACGCACATTCATCAGGCTATTGTATTAGATGAGCTTTATGAAAATGCTTATTTTTTACGTGGCTGTATTTATATGAGGCGGTATAAAGCCAACTTCAAAGAGGCGATGAACGATTTTGACCACGCAATTACCGACCTCAATAAAACCATATTCCTCAACCCCGCTCATGTGGACGCATATAACAACCGTGCGATGTGTTACCTCAATATTGAGCAATTCGACCTTGCCCTACAAGATGTTGAGATGGCATTGCAGTTAAATCCACACCATGAAAATGCTCAAAAGAACCGTGTCATTATCCTAGACCTGATGAATAAAAAAGGATGAGGTGACTATCATCATGATAGCCCCCTCAAATTTTTTAGGCTCGCAATAAAATACCAGCTACCAAAATCACGCCACCAATCAATAAAAAGGCAATTGGAATCCCAATCCCTGCATAAAGCGGCGACATGATGCTGATGAATAAACTATTGAACATATTCATGAGTGATAAAGTTGTCGCCCGATTTTGGTCTGGGATGAGCGTGTTTTGATACCCCGAAAGTAAGGGTGAACTCATGCCGTTGGTGGCGTACATCCAAACGATAATGAGCCATACCATCCCACCCGATACAACCGCCAATAATCCCCAAGATACCGCAGGCAGGATGACCAAAAATAATAACCCCCATTTTTTACCCATAATTTGTTCGACTTTAATGGCGTTGCGTTGGGTGAAAATTGCCAAAAAACTACCGAGTGATAAGGCAATTGCAATCCATTCGGGCGCAATTTGATGCTGAGATAGGGTTGGCGCGGCGAATGTCGTCACCAATAATCCTGTGAATGGTGTCGTAAAAATGACCAGCGCCATCAATTGTTGTAATGGGCGATTGTTGCGGATGTTGCCGATACCATCCCGAAAAATTTGAATCACACTCTGCCGATTCACATCCCAATGCGATGTCGGTTCTTGAATGGTGAGGCAAATGATGACCCCTAATGCCAATATGAATACCGTGAATCCGATAGCGATGTTGAATTGACCCGCCGATAAATCGCCCAAAATCCACGCGCCAACCAATGGCGAAAAGAAAAAAGCAATTTGCCCAATACTGCCATACCGCCCCATTGCCCGTTTCATGCCAGTTTCGCGGTCATCAGTTGGCAGGCTATCATAAATCAGGGCTTCTGTTGCTCCAGAGGCAAATGCAAAGCCTGTCCCTGTGAGTAAAGCGACCACCAAATAGGCAGAGTAACTTTGGCTGAATAAAAACAGCAATTCGGCGCTCATCATCAAAAAGACAGAGGCGGTGAGCGACCACTTGCGCCCGATGCGGTCTGCGAGTATCCCTGTTGGCACTTCCATCAGAAAAACAGAGGCAATCACCACCGATTCAATTGTGCTGATTTGAAATAGCGATAACCCACGACTTTGTAGTAGAAGGGCATAAGCATGGATATAGATATGAAAACGGGTGCAAAAATAGACGAGATTAATCTTGAATAGATTTTGCGACATGGCAAAGCTCCACTGTGAATTTCAAAATAAATAGGGCAAACATCCAAGCGGGTTGGATTGTTGGTGCTATATTTCACATAGCCCGATTAGTTTGTTTTCACAGGGTTGTTCCAGCCACAATGCGCTCCTTACTCAATTGACTTTTTCTATTATAAATCGAAATCAAATTGCGTCAATCTGTCACAAAATGATTGACCTGTTCGTCAATATTTGCAAATGGTCAAAAAAGACAGGAGATGAAACCATGCAACACACAAACACACTCATCATTGGCGCAGGATTTGCTGGATTAGCCGCCCTCAATTTGCTGGCAGATGCGGGCGAACAAGCGGTTCTATTAGAAAAATCTGCTCATATTGGTGGACGCGCTCAAGGGCATGTGGTCGGCGATTTTTTTGCGAATATTGGACCGCGTGCGATTTATCGGGGTGGGGTGGCGATGCGCTTGCTCACCGAATTTCAGGTGCAATTGACAGGCGGAGTCCCGCTTAATTGTGCTTATGGCGTGTCGGGAAATGAGGTTCATCGACTCCCCGCCGATATTATAACCCTCATCAAAACAGGTTTACTGAGCATGGCAGATAAAATCGAATTGGCGCAAAAAATTAGCCTCATCCGCAATACCCCTCCTGAATCGGTGATGGATGTGCCGTTAGGAGAATGGATTGATGGGCATTTTCATCGCACACGCACACGCCAACTGGTGCGTTTATTAGCGCGTCTTAATACCTATTCGGGTCATCCCGATAATAGTGCGGGGGCATTTTTGCGCCAATTTCAGGTGGGTTCAAAACAGGGTGTGTTATATGCTGATGGTGGATGGAGTGCGCTGGCAGAACGATTGGCATCGCGGGCAAAAGCAAAAGGCGGAAAAATTTTTACAGGGGTGCATGTGACACATATTCAGCGCCAAGCAGATGGTTTTGTGGTGAATACAGATGATGGAAATTGGTCGGCAGGTCAAGTTATCCTCGCTATCTCGCCAAAAATGGCGTATGACTTGACAGGTGATGAAACCTTGCGCCGTTGGTCAAATACGGTTGAGCCGATAGACCTCGCTTGTTTGGATGTGGCGCTCACGCAATTGCCAAATCCAAGCCGACTATTGGCATTTGGGATGGATAAGCCCCTCTATTATTCGGTTCACTCTGAATTTGCCGATTTTGGGGCAAAATCAGGGGTGTTGGTGCATGTGGCGCACTATCAACCAACCGACCCACAAGCCGATAAACAAACCCTAGAAACATATTTAGATGTTGTGCAACCCAACTGGCGCAATTATCATATCACCAGTAAATTTATGCCTAAAATGCGTGTTTCCCAAGCACGCCCCTATCCCACAGAATCTATCACAGCACAAGTCCCCACAATGGATGGATTATATGTAGCAGGGGATTGGGTAGGGCGCGATGCGATTTTGTTGGATGCGTGTTTTTCGAGCGCAGAATCGGCTGTCGGGGCAATTTTAGCCAAACAAGACCAAGTGATGGTACAAACATCAATTATCGGATGAGAGGAACCATGACCGACCCATTACCAGACCGAACCGTACAATTTATGAATGAGCGTGGGCGCTTGTTTGGGATTGCTTATCGCATGACGGGGAGCGCGATGGATGCCGAAGATATTTTGCAAGATGTGTTTCTCAAATGGCAAACCGTAGGTGAGGGGGTAGATTCCCCCTCTGCATATCTGACCACCATGACCACCCGCGCCAGCATAGATTATTTGCGCTCGGCACGAGTTCAACGGGAGCAATATATTGGTGAATGGTTGCCAGAACCCATCCCAACACCGATGCTCGATAATGCACAACTCGCAGAATCACTTTCGATGGCATTTTTGGTCATTTTAGAACGCCTTTCGCCGATTGAACGCGCTGTTTTTTTGCTTCGTGAGGTGTTCGATTATGATTATGCCGAAATTGCGACCATGCTCCAAAAAAGTGAGACGAATTGTAGACAAATTTTTGCCCGTGCGCGAAAGCATGTGAATGAGCATCGCCCTCGCTTTACGCCATCTGACCAAATGCACGAAATGTTGCTAGGGCAATTTTTACAAGCCTGTGCTGAAGGTAATTTGAATAGCCTCACAGCGCTCCTCAGTCAAGAAGCGGTGTTGGTCTCGGATGGTGGCGGGATTGTCAAATCGGCATTACGCCCTATTGTGGGTGCAGACCGTATTGCACGATTTTTTATGGGATTGGTCAAACGGGCAGGCGGAGAAGCCTATCCGCGTTTTGTGTTGGTGAATGGTCAAACCGCGATAGCAATGCACTATCAAGGGCGATTATATAATGTCATCATGATTCATATTGAAAATGGCAAAATTGCACGGGTTTATGTGGTCGCAAACCCAAATAAATTGCGCCGAGTTGAATAATCTTGATTGCTAGAGGATTCTTACCGTTAATTGACGAATCGTTCTGCTTCGGCATATAATCTAATTATTATTTGCCCACTCATCAACACATCTCATAGGTGAGATATAATGGCAGAATCCCCTAGTATTTCAATTGTTGTGCCTGTTTATAATAGCGAGCAATCGTTACCCTTATTGGTAGAGCGTCTCTATCCCATCCTTACAAGCCTAACGACTCGTTTTGAATTGGTGCTTGTGAATGATGGTAGTCGTGATAATAGCTGGTCGGTTGTGGAATCGCTGATTGCTCAACATAATTGGATTGTTGGCATCAATCTCATGCGGAATTTTGGTCAACATAATGCGTTATTGGCGGGTATTCGGGCGGTGCGTTATGACCTGATTGTCACCATAGATGATGACCTGCAAAATCCGCCAGAAGAAATCCCCAAAATGCTAGAAGAATTGAATAAAGGGTATGATGTGGTGTATGGCACACCCCAAAAAATGCAACATGGACTCTTTCGCAATATGGCATCACGCATCACCAAGATTGCGTTACAGGGGTCTATGGGGGTGAGTATTGCCACCAAAGTGAGCGCATATCGGGTGTTTCGCACCCAATTGCGCGAGGCATTCAAAGATTATCGTGGGGTGTATGTCTCAATTGATGTGTTGCTCACATGGGCGACCACCAAATTTTCTGCGGTGGATGTGCGCTTTGATGTGCGCCAATTTGGGCAATCCAATTACACGCTGATGAAACTCATCCGCCACGCTATGAATATGATTACAGGGTTTAGTGTGTTGCCATTGCAACTCGCCAGCATTTTGGGATTTACTTTCACTATATTCGGCATTTTGGTGTTTTTATATGTGGTAGTGCGCTTTTTTATTGATGGCGGTGTTGTCCCCGGATTTCCGTTTTTGGCATCTATCATTGCTGTTTTTTCAGGGGTGCAATTATTTGCATTGGGCATTATCGGCGAATATTTGGCGCGGATGCACCTCCGCCTGATGGATAGACCGAGTTATGTGGTACGCCAAGAAATTTCGTCAAAGTCTGATTTAGGGGAGTGATTGTGAACATTGTTCTATTATGCGCGACTCAGCGTGGCTTACGATTTTTAGAGAAACTCCATCAACTTGCCCCAGAGCATCATTTGATTGTATTTAGTTTTCGTGAAACCTCATGGGAACCGCCTTTCTTAGATAACATTGCTGAATTTACACACAGAATTGGTGGGAAGTTCATTGAGAGTAGCCAAGTTGGGCATCAAGATTTAGCCGATTTTTGGGCAAAAACACCTGTGGATTTGATGCTAGTCGTTAGTTGGCGTTACCTCATCCCCTCATCCATTTACCTACGCCCAAAACTGGGTACGTATGTCTTTCATGATTCCCCATTACCCGCTTATCGGGGCTTTTCGCCAACCGTATGGGCAATGGTGAATGGCGAAAGTCATACAGGGGTTACATTATTTCAGATGGCAGATGATGTTGATTCTGGGGATATTGTTGCACAACAATCTGTCGAGATTGGTCATGATGATACCATCAAAGATGTCTTAGAGAAGGTGACATTAGCCTATTTAAGTGTCTTAGAGGCAAACCTACATCCCCTTTTATTGGGAACTGCTCCCCATACTCCCCAAAATCACGACAATGCAACCTTTACTTGCAAACGTTTACCAGAAGATAATTTAATAGATTGGCAACAATCCACACAATCCATTTATAATCTTATTCGCGCTACAACATATCCATATACAGGGGCTTATACCTTTCTAAATGGTCAAAAATTGATTATTTGGGAAGCAAAAATAGTTAACCCACCAAAAAATTATGTTGGTCGGATTATTGGGCGGATAGTTGGTTTTGCGCCTAATAGTGGTGCAACTGTTTTGACCAGCGATGGAGAGTTATATATCACAAAAGTACAATTGGATGATGGCAAAATTCAAGATGCAGGGAATGTCTTGAATCGTGTCAGTTATACACTAGGTCGGTGACACTGATGATAAAAAAAATATTGCATCGTATCGTAGCAATTCCGTTTGTTTATGATTTACTTCAATTCGCTGTTGGCGCGAGTATCGTGCGAGAGCGATTGAAAAAAAGATTGTTAAATATTGTTAGTCGTGCGTGGGTAGTGGATATTGGCGGTGGCACAGGATTAAATCGGGTTTTATTCAATGATGTTCGCTACCTTTGCTTAGATAATGACCCTGTTAAATTAAGTGGCTTTTCTCAGAAATTAGTTGATGGTGACGCCTTATTAGGTGATGCATCACAGATGCCTATTCAAACATCAAGTGTAGATGTTGTGATATGTAGTTTTGTGGTTCATCACTTACCAGATGATGTATTTCCAAAATTTGTTCAAGAAGCACTCCGTATCCTTAAACCCACGGGGCAATTGGTTATTTTAGACCCTGTATGGGCACCAAAACGGATGATTGGTCGGCTGTTGTGGAAATATGATAGAGGGTCATATCCGCGTCCAGCACAAGTTTTACACGAGACGCTATCTCGGTATGGGCAAGAGGTGCATTGGGAAGAATTTGCCATTTTGCATCGCTATATCATCGGCATATTCAAGAAAAATGAGGTTATATCATGAGTTATACCATCCCATTCAATCGCCCAACCTTAGTTGGGTCTGAATTTGAGTATATCCAACAATCTATCGCCGATGGCAAAATTTCTGGCGATGGTATCTTCACCAAAAAATGTCACAAATTTCTTGAAGAAGCGGTTGGTGTCCCAAAAGTGTTACTCACGACATCTTGCACCCATGCCTTAGAAATGAGCGCCATTTTGTTGAATATCCAAGCAGGGGATGAGGTGATTGTCCCGTCATTTACATTTGTAACCAGTGTCAATGCGTTTGTTTTGCGGGGCGCAAAACCTGTCTTTGTGGATATTCGCCAAGATACACTCAATATTGATGAGACCAAAATTGAGGCGGCTATCACATCCAAGACAAAAGCGATTGTCGTGGTGCATTATGCGGGTGTGGCTTGCGAGATGGATACCATCATGGACATTGCCAATCGGCATCATATCCCTGTGGTTGAAGACAATGCACACGGATTATTTGGCAAATATAAAGGCAAAAATTTAGGGACATTTGGCGCATTAGCCACCCAAAGTTTTCATGAGACTAAAAATTTTCAATGTGGGGAAGGGGGGGCATTGCTCATCAATGACCCCCAATATATAGAACGTGCCGAAATTATCCGCGAAAAAGGCACAAACCGTAGTCGTTTCTTCCGTGGGCAGGTAGATAAATATTCTTGGGTAGATATTGGCTCTAGTTATCTGCCATCCGATATGCTGGCGGCATTTTTATATGCCCAACTCGAAGCACGCGACCAAATTCAACAAAAACGCCAAGCGATATGGGAACGTTATAACGCCGAATTGCACACATGGGCTGTTCAAAATGATGTGCGTTTGCCCATCATCCCTGTCGAATGTGAGCAAACTTATCATATGTTTTATATCCTCATGCCATCGTTGGATAGTCGCCAAGCCCTGATAGAACATCTTAAGTCGAATGGGATTTTAGCCGTGTTTCATTATTTACCCCTGCATTTAAGTGATATGGGGCGCGGTTTTGGCGGGAAAGTGGATGATTGCCCCGTCACAGAAGATTTGAGCGACAGATTGTTGCGTTTACCATTTTATAACAGCATGACACCCGATGAGCAAACTCGTGTGATTGCATGTTTAATGCAGTTTTCATAGGGTTAGATTATAATAGGGCATATCGGGAATCAGAACAGGATAATTAGCTGATGTCATATATCGAAAAAGAGATAGAAGAACAGCCATCCATCATCCATAACCTATTAGACCGCGAGTTTGAGCATGTCGCGCAGATTGCCCAAAAAATCCGCCAATTTAACCCTAGTATTGCGATTGTAGCAGGGCGTGGCACATCGGATAATGCCGCCCGTTATGCCCAATATCTATTGGGGATTTATGGTCGGTTGCCTGTGGCATTAGCAACCCCATCGGTTCATACCATTTATAATGCCCAACCAAATATGTCTAAAGCTCTTGTGATTGCCATATCAAAATCGGGTGAATCTGAAGATGTTCGTCAGGTGGTTGAAGATGCTCGCAAGCAAG
>CALDGT010001044.1 GCA_937942935.1 uncultured Chloroflexota bacterium
CAAATTATCTTGCATAAAATTGGTCAAACTTTGGGATAATTTATCTGTAGCATAGCGGTAAACCATCACAGTCGTACTTTTGCGGGCATGAATTGCCGCAAATTCGGGGATGCCAGAAATATCTTGCGCGGGTATAACAGGGTCTAGGCTGGTAAAGATGACCTCTTTTTGATATTGAGGAGCTAGGACAAGGTCTGCCCAATCGCTTTCGGTGGAATATTGCAAAATACGTGTGACATTGATGATAATCGTTTCAACATCAAGCGTGGAGGTCGAAATATCTGATAAATAAACGAGTTGGGCTTGTTCCCACCCATATAATTCTAAGGCACGCAATAACTCAATGTTGTTATAAGCCACCGCTAACTGATTGGCGAGGGTCTGCAATAATTCAATTTCTGTTTGATGATAATAATGGATTTGGTGATGATAAATTGCCAACATCCCCAAAACGACATTTGATGATTTTAGGGGGATTTTTGCAACCGCCCGATACCCGCCTACTTGCCCTAATTGTGCTTCTACAGATGACTTTTCTAATGCCTGAACATCACTAATGAGGGTGGCATCTGTCACTAGAATTTCGTTGGGGTGTATCTCGTATCGTTTGCATAAATCAATCATGGGAGGGGTTAACCCACGATGAGATGCCAGCCTCAATTGCTTTTTGTCGTCACTCAGCAAAAAGATGCCTACTTTATCGGCTTTGGTGATTTGTAGGGTAATCATACAAGCCGCTTCGAGTGCCTCTTCTTCTTCTGGGGCGAGCGAAACAACTTGGCTAATCTGATTGATTTTTTCTAAATCATTGGCGAGTTTGGTTGTCCGCGCATAGAGGGTTGTGTTACGGATGGCGAGCGCCAATTGACGAGCAATCGTGTTCAGTGTTGGTGCGCCGATTTTTTCGAGCAAGCGGATTGATTTGTCATCTGCAAATCCCCAAATTCCCAAGACTTTATCGCCAACAACGAGCGGTAAACCTAAGTAAGCATGATGATTTTGGTCAAGTTGTGGATGCCCAAGTGTATGAATATTTTCTGGTGCGGTCACATGCAATGGTTTTTTATTTTGGACGATATAAGCAAATGTAGGGTGATGATTTTCTCTGACAGTCCCCCAAAATTGCTTTTTATCGTGTTCCATTACCAATGGAAAGCTAAAAATGCCATGTTCCTCTTGATACAAAGCGACATAAAAAATGGGGATGTCGCCTAATTTTTTTAGGGTCTCATAAAAGCTATTCAACACCTCAGTGAGTTCTAGCGATGATGAAATGCTCTGGGCGGTGTCGTTGAGGATAGATAATTCTTGCACTCGGCTGATGAGGCTACCTTGTGTCCGATGAATTTGCCAATGTCGAATGGCTTGCGCCGCAATTAGCCCCATGAGTAAGGCAAAAACCATCGCCCCTTGCGAGTGATATACCAATGCCATCGGCGCAGTCGCCATGAGCAAGAGTAATTCATTAAATAAGCGCCAGCGTTGGCTTTTTGCCCAAATCATAGATGGTTTGGGTTCTATATCACTGAGCAAAAATCCTAAAATTTGTGAGATAACCAACCCAGAGAGTAACCCAAAGGTAGTTGGCAAAAATGCAAAGTCAGAAAAGGTCATCGGGGTAATGCCACCGAAAGCCGCATAAACCACCCAAGCACCCATCAGGCTTGTGCCGTTTAGGGCGATGCGTTTTAATGCTAACCGAATACTCGTTTGATGAGAGAGGGGAGTCGCGCCGAGCAATAACCCACCACGCAGGCGGATGAACAAGGCAAAAAGGCTACCGACAATAATCAGGGTGGTTGCGCTAAATAATGTGGTCGAAAACCACATCACCATCACGACCAAATTGATGTATCCTGCCCACAACCCGCTTTCAATTCGCCCTGCCAACAAGTCGGCACAGATGAAAATAGTAATACATGTCACCAAAACGACAAACCGTTCACCTGTGATATTGATTGGGGAGCGTTGTGAAATTGCCAACACTAAAAATATCCCCATAATACCAATTGTCAGTATGAGGGTGAGTTGTTGAGCGATAGATTTCCAATTCAGATTGCTTGATGATTGTCTCATATCACAAACACAACACTAACTTACCATCAAATAATAATCTGATTTTGAAAATTAGACAAACTCGCTAAAAAATTCTTTATAATTTACTTCGATATTAAG
>CALDGT010001045.1 GCA_937942935.1 uncultured Chloroflexota bacterium
TGGTTGGTCCCATCCAACGGGCATAGTCGCCCCCATTGGGGTCTTCTATTTTGATGACTTCTGCGCCCATATCGGCTAACATTTGCGTGGCAACACCACTAGGTAAAAGACGGGTTAAATCTAAAACACGAATACCTTGCAAGGGATGATTCATCATATCCAAGACCTCTTAAACAATTGAATGACTATTTAATTATGAGAGAATATCATATTTGCAGTGTATCCCCCAAAATATTTAACAAATTCTCCATATAATCCCCATATTTTATTGTCTAAATTGCATAACCAATTCGTCATTTTGTGTAATTTGCATTTGCACAATAAATCTTGACGTGTTATAAATAGTCCCTAATCAGGAGTTCATAGGGTGTTAACATTTTGATATTCAAAATGCAACATTTTATGCTTTTGGGAAGACTATTGTTTATAACCTATCTCGATGAGGTAAACCATCTATGAATAAACGTTTTGTATTGCTCAGTCTTTTGGTATTCATTGTAGCTATTTTTGCCTTGCCCGCCTTCGCGCAAGAAGATAGCTGGATGAAAGCGGAAGCCCCCGATTGTGAATATGGTGGTCTTTTGAAATCTATTGAAGCGGTAGATGCTTTGACCGTCAAGTTTACCCTCTGCGCCCCAGATGGTGTATTCCCCCTCCGTGTTGCATTATCCAACTTCGCCATCCAATCATCTGAATACCTTGAATCTACTGGTGGCGGGATGGATTTGGTGATGAATCCCGTTGGTACTGGTCCATACAAATTAGAAGCATGGAACCAAGGTAGCGAAATCGTGTTATCTCGTTTCGATGGTTATCATGGTGAAGCGGCAATCGAACCAACCGTTATTTTCCGTTGGAACGCCGAAGCCGCCGCCCGTTTGATTGAATTGCAATCGGGTAACGTAGATGGTATTGATAACCCTGCACCAACCGACTTTGCGACCATTGCTGGCGATTCTGCTTTGCAATTGCTCCCACGCCAAGGTCAAAATATCTTTTATGTTGGCTTCAATAACACCATTGCTCCATTTGACAATGTGAATGTGCGCCAAGCGATTGCCTATGCCATTGACCGTCAACGGATTGTGGAAGATTATTATCCTGTAGGGTCTGAAGTGGCTACCCAATTCATGCCCCCATCCATCCCATCGGGTTATACCCCAGAAGTTGAACCACTTCCCTATGACCCCGAAATGGCTCGTCAATTGTTGGCTGAATCTGGCTTAGAATTGCCAATCGAAGTCACCCTCAACTACCGCGATGTTGTTCGTGGCTATCTGCCCACCCCAGGCGTTGTCGCTGAAGATATTCGCGCACAACTCGCCGAAGTTGGCATCAATGTGACCATCGAAGTGGTTGAATCTGGTACATTCCTTGACCGCGCCGATGCTGGTGAACTCGGTTTCTATTTGCTCGGTTGGGGTGCAGATTATCCCGATGCGACCAATTTCCTCGACTATCACTTCGGCGCTGGCGCAAGCCCACAATTCGGTGAAAAATATCCAGAAATCACCGACCGTCTCATCGCCGCCGCTCAAGTTGCAGGTTTAGAAGAACGTAATGCCATTTATGCAGAAGTCAAC